>CAIZHT010000106.1 GCA_903932885.1 uncultured Actinomycetes bacterium | reverse complement strand
TGATGAAATCATATTTAGAAGTGATGTAACTGTAGAACTCGTAAAGTCGAGTGCAAGTGATGCTGATGTCATTTGGGCTGCTCGAGTTTCTACTGCCGGCGAGCAATCCATGGATGAGATTGGTCAAGATCCTGGCAAATCAGCAGGACTGATCAACTATCTGGCACGCGAGCGCCACGGTTCACCATTTGAACATACATCTATGACTTTTTTTGTATCAGCTCCGATATTTGTATTCCGCGAATTTATGCGCCACCGAATTGCTTCATACAATGAAGAGAGCGGTCGCTATCGCGAACTCAACCCAGTTTTTTACGTACCTGATGAAGATCGCAAACTTATTCAAATTGGAAAAACAGGTGCATATACATTTGTTGATGGGACACCAGAACAGTTCAAAGTTTCAGTTGAAGCTATGAAGAAGGCGTACGTTGTTGCTTACGAGCAATACAAAATAATGCTTGATCAAGGAATTGCGCGCGAAGTTGCTCGAGTTGTTTTACCTGTTGGCCTTTATTCTTCGATGTATGTGACGATGAATGCCCGCGCACTAATGAACTTTTTATCACTCCGTACATCACGCGAAGGTTCACATTTTCCAAGTTACCCTCAACGTGAAATTGAGATGGTCGCCGAAAAAATGGAGGCAGAATTCGCACGTTTAATGCCACTTACATACGGAGCCTTTGAAAAATCTGGACGTATAGCCCCCTAAAACAGGTAGAGTTAGGCGCATGAGTACCCCAGCGCCTTTTGGTCGCATGTTGACCGCGATGGTTACTCCATTTACAAAAGATGGAGCAATCGATTGGAATGGCGTCGAAGCAATTGCTGATCATTTAGTCAAACATGGTCACGATGGAATCGTTGTCAACGGAACAACTGGTGAAGCACCAACGACTAAATCTTCAGAAAAAGAAGAGATCATCAAAGTTGTAAAGAAGGTAGTTGGCCCCAACATCAAGGTCATTTCAGGTGCTGGCGATAATGAAACAGATTATTCAATCAATCAAGCTAAGCGCTCTGAAGCAGCGGGCGCTGATGGAATCTTGGTCGTAACTCCTTATTACAACAAGCCACCACAAGCAGGAATTGAGGCGCACTTCCTTGCTATGGCTAATGCAACAGGTTTGCCAATGATGCTCTATGACATTCCTGGTCGCACAGGTGTTGAAATTGAATCAGACACAATTGTCCGACTCTTTGAGCACCCACAAATTGTTGCTCTCAAGGATGCCAAAGGAAATGTGGCTGCAACATCATGGGTCATCAAGAGATGTGGAATTCCTGTCTATTCAGGTGATGACATTCTCAATTTGCCCTTGCTCTCAGTTGGAGCAGTCGGTTTTGTATCTGTATGTGGTCACACTGTTGGCAACGAACTCAAAGAGATGCTCAATTCGTGGTTTGCAGGAAATACAGCGCGCGCACTCGAGATTCACCAACAATTGCTTCCAGTATTTACGGGAACTTTTAGAACGCAAGGTGCAATCATGACAAAGGCAGCACTGACATTGATGGGATTACCTGGTGGCCATACGCGCCTACCTTTAGTTGATGCAACGAGTGC
>CAIZHT010000105.1 GCA_903932885.1 uncultured Actinomycetes bacterium | reverse complement strand
GAATCTGTATTTGCAATCTCGTTACGGATCTCAGAGACACGTGCAGCAACTGCTGCCTTGTCCCCTGCTCCATCAACGATTGTTGTTGCATCTTTTGAAATTACGATACGGCGTGCTTTTCCAAGAGACTCAAGTCCTACTTGGTCGAGCTTCATTCCGATATCCGATGAAATAACCTGACCGCCAGTAAGTACTGCAATATCTTGCAACATTGCCTTGCGACGATCTCCAAAGCCTGGTGCCTTCACAGCAGCTGAAGTAAATACTCCACGCATGCGGTTGACCACCATTGTAGAAAGCGCTTCGCCTTCAACATCTTCGGCGATAATCAAAAGTGGCTTTGATGCTTGTGCAACCTTTTCAAGGATTGGCAAGAGGTCAGCGAGGGCTGAAATCTTGTTTCCTGAGATAAGAACATAGGCATCTTCTAGTACTGATTCCATGCGATCTTGATCAGTTACGAAATATGGAGAGATGTAACCCTTATCGAATTGCATACCTTCAGTAAATTCGAGTTCAAGGCCAGTAGTTGATGCCTCTTCAACAGTGATAACGCCATCTTTGCCGACCTTATCCATTGCTTCTGCAATGAGGTCACCGATAACGCGATCTTGCGCCGAAATGGTTGCAACATCTGCAATCTGTGCCTTGTCCTTTACAACAGTTGCATTTTCAGCCAAGCGAGCAGAGATAGCAACAACTGCTGCTTCAATTCCCTGCTTCAAATCCATTGGCTGTGCGCCCGCTGCTAAGTTGCGAAGACCCTCTTTGACCATTGCTTGTGCAAGCACTGTCGCAGTAGTAGTTCCGTCGCCAGCAACATCATTTGTCTTTGTAGCAACTTCTTTTACCAACTGTGCGCCCATGTTCTCAACTGGATCAGAGAGTTCAATCTCTTTCGCAATTGTCACGCCATCGTTAGTAATTGTTGGTGCACCAAATGACTTTGAGATAACTACGTTGCGACCCTTAGGTCCCAGAGTTACCTTGACGGTGTCAGCAAGAATGTTGACACCACGTTCCATTGCGCGACGAGCGTGCTCGTCGAATTCAAGAATTTTTCCCATTACTACTTCTCGATTACAGCGAGAATGTCGCGAGCTGAAAGTACTAAGTACTCCTCGTTGTTGTACTTAACTTCAGTTCCGCCGTACTTGCTGTAAAGAACAACGTCGCCAACTTTGACATCCATAGGAACACGGACACCATCATCAAAGCGACCTGGTCCTACTGCAACGACTGTGCCCTCTTGTGGCTTCTCCTTTGCAGTATCAGGAATAACAAGACCTGATGCAGTTGTTGTCTCGGCCTCTGATGCCTTTACAACGATGCGATCTTCTAGTGGCTTTATGGCTACGGCCATGGCTTTCTCCTTATTACTAGTGGTGATACTTCCTCGTGGGGATCTGCCCGATTAGCAGACTCGACCCTAGAGTGCTAACGCCAACTCTAGGCGAGGCTATTCCCGGGGGCAAATTAGGTTTTTTAGAGCGCTACGGTGGTCACTGGCAGGCCAGAATCAGCGTCAAAAGCCATTGGACTGGGCGATCTACCTGCTGCAACCATCAGTGAACCCAGCGCTGCAACCATTGCGCCATTGTCGGTACACAGCGCAGGACTTGGGATTCGAAGGCGGATTCCTGCATTTTCGCAGCGCTCGGAAGCGACTACACGAAGCCTTGAATTAGCAGCAACTCCACCAGCAATGACGAGTGAATCAATACCGCTTTCTTTACATGCAGCAATTGCTTTGAGCATAAGCACGTCAACAACTGATTCTTGGAAAGAAGCCGCAACATCTGCTTTTGCAAAATCTGGGGTTGATTCTAAATAGCGTGCGACTGCTGTTTTGAGTCCTGAAAAAGAGAAATCGAATGGACGTGTTTCCCAATCTTGCGATGTTGTAAGTCCGCGAGGGAAATTGATTGCAGTGGCATTTCCAGATTTTGCCAGTGTATCTATTGCTGGACCTCCTGGAAAACCTAACTGCATAACGCGAGCAATCTTGTCGAATGCCTCCCCTGCGGCATCATCCATCGTTGCGCCAAGTTTTGTAATGGTTTGGGTGATGTCATCGACTTGTAGAAGTGAAGAGTGACCGCCACTAACGAGTAATGCGATAGTTGGATCAAGGGGTTGATCATGGGTTAGGAAATCAACGCTGATATGCGCAGCTAAATGATTGACTCCATATAAAGGTTTTCCAAGTCCAAGTGCTAGGCCACTAGCGGAGGCAACACCAACTAGGAGTGCACCAACTAAACCAGGACCGGCGGTAACTGCAACAGCATCGACATCAGCAAGTGTTAGTTTGGAATCGGTGAGAGCTTTCTCAATACTTGGCATCATCGCTTCTAAGTGTGCACGGCTCGCAATTTCAGGTACAACTCCCCCGAAGCGTGCATGTTCTTCAACGCTGGATGCAATGACATTTGCAAGCAAAGTGCGTCCTTGAACAATGCCGATAGCTGTTTCATCACATGATGTTTCAATTCCTAGAACTATTGGTTGGCTCATGCGCGCGCCAACTCTTTGCGCATTACGAAGGCATCCAGGGATGGTCCGTAATAATCTTTTCGGGTAGAAATCTTTGAATAACCGAGGCTTTCATAGAGTGCAACAGCTGCGATATTTTCCACATCGACTTCAAGCATCATCGCTGGAGCGCCGCGTTGCACAGACCATGCTTCTATTTGATCCATAAAGGCGCGTCCTATGCCTTGTTTTCTATACGTTTCTAGGACACCAACGGTGAGTATGTCAGCCTCGACACCAGGTGCGATAACCATGACACCTGCATAACCAATGATGTTTTCGCCATCTATTGCAACGCAGAAATAGCGTGTGCGCGGAACGCCAGCAAACTCTTCTTTGAATTGCGCAGTTGACCATGGAGATTCTGGGAATAGTGTTTTCTCCATCGATGTAAGAACTGGAATATCGAGTGCACTGGCTTCGCGGTAGATAATCATGTGCGATCCGCCGTTGCTACTGCATCTGGACGGCGTAAATACATCGGCTCCGTTATTGAGCCCTGCGATGCAAGATTGGTCATCGCAATGAGGTTTGGGAAGAGTCCAAAGTGAATTGTTACACCAATTTTTTCAACATCGGCTGGAAAACTCACTGCTGGTTCACCAATGCGGATTCCTTTTGAATAGCGAGCCCAGTACCACTCTTTACGACGAGCATCAGTTGCAACGATAAAATCTTTCTCATCTACTTGTGCTGCAATTGCGTCAAGTGAACACACACCGATAACTTTGATATTTCGCGCACGTGCAAATGTATGAGCAAATGCAATACCAACTCGTAGTCCAGTAAAAGGTCCTGGGCCTATTCCAACAATGACTTGGTCAATACTGTGTTGTTCAATTGCCTCTTGTACTAACAGTGGAAGAGATGGACCGTGCGCAGTTGCTCCATCGCGATGACCACTCCAGATGAGTTTTCCATCTGTAACAACTCCAACGACTGTGCGATTAGTTGAGGTATCGATAACTAAAGAGTTACTCACAATGTGAATCCTTGCCAGCGTGGACCAATACCTGTGGCACTCACTTTTCGTGTTTCTTCGCTTCGATCTATAAATATTTCAAGACGTTCATCATCGAGGCGAGCGGATTCGTGCCCACCCCATTCGATAACAATGACGGCACTTTCACGCTGTGAATCTAAATCAAGATCATCTAAATAAAGATTAGGATTTTTTGAATCAACTAGGCGATATGCATCAACATGAATAAGTGAGAGTGCACCTTTATGTACTCGCGAAATAACGAATGTAGGCGAAGTAATGTCGTTATGGCCTAGAGCATGCCCAATACCTTGTGCTAAAACTGTTTTTCCAGCGCCAAGGGGACCGTTGATGAGTAATAGATCTCCTGCTGCCAGTGATTGCCCGATGCGTACGCCAAGTGCGTGCATCTCTTCGGCAGTTGCAACAGAGATCATGGTCTAAGGGTATCGGCAAAGAAAAAAGAACAGGGCCCCGGTTTCCCGAAGCCCTGCCCTTGATATTTTCTACTTAGCTCTTATATTTCAAGAGATTTGGTAGGAAGTCAGAATCTGTATTTAGGTTTGGATCAATCTTGGCAAAGATTGAAGAACCAACAAATTTCTGACTTGGAGCCTTACCTGTCTTTGCAGATTGTGCCAACAACTTAACCCAGCCCATCATCTGTGCTTGGGTAAATGATTGGTGACCAACACCTGACTCTGCAACCGGAGCAGCGAAATCAGGAAGTCCAGCATCTGTGTACTTGGTATATGTCTCTGGAGTTAGTGCGTACATTGCAAATGTGTTCCACATTGGCTTTGTACCTGTTCCAGCCTTGTACTTAGCAAGACGTGCTTTGTATGAAGCGCGCGCATTATCTATATAAAGTGCGCTATTTCCTGCAAAGACCAAACGATCTGCTTCATTTGCAAGCAAGATAGTTGGCTTATCAGATGTGTAGTTGATTGTGTCCAATGCCTTGAACTTTGCAACTGCGACAGGGTCACCCTTGACGCGAGGCACCAATCTAAGAACACCAAGCATTCCTGCAATTGCATCATCACCTGATAGACCCAAGTTGAAGCGGCCAGAATCAGCAGCACTGAGAAGCGCCGCCCAATCTGTCTTGGTGTTGTCATAGAAGCCTGCGCCTACGATTTCACCAATTGCTTGGCCAGCGAATGTTCCAGTACCAAGTGCTTCTTGTGAGTTTTCAAGAATTGCAACAGTTGCGTTGATGCTGTGTTCAGCAATTACTGCAGAAGTTGAGATTCCATCCATGTGAGCACTCTTTGTTGGGATTCCAACTATCAATCCCGCAAGAAGCAGAGCTGATCGTTGTGGAATTCCTGCAGCGGCTAATGGTGCAGGGTATGCAATTGGCTTTGCGCCAAGATCCTTGCTCCATGCAGTTAGAAGTGCACCAACTTTTTGAAGTTCTCCAAGAGATGCCATGTGTCCTGCAGGTCCCTTTGCAACTCCGAATGCTGCGCAACCCTTGATTGTTGGGTCGGCAAAAACACTGAGGAGATAGAAGTAATCGCAGAGAGATTGAATTGATGCAGATGGAGTTGCTAGTCCTGCCATCAAACCAACAGCATCAGCCTTATCTGGATACTTCTCAATGAATTGATTGATAACAGGTGCAGCACCTGATGATCCATACACAACTACCTTTTTGATATTTGTGACTTTGGCACGAGCTGTATCAACCATATCGTTGAGCATCTCTACACCGTCAGTTGTGTTCCAACCATGTAGGCCGCCAGTTGATACGCGATCGTATGATGCGACACCGTAACCGGCCTTGAGCATCTCTGCTGTGACATCCGCATTGCGATTGACGCTAAATGGAGTTAACTCTTCAACACCTGTTGGGACTGTATAGCCTGGGTATGGAAATGATGGACGGAATCCATGATTCCAAACAAAGAATGTGCCGTTGAAACGTGCAGGCACTTTCATTGTATAGGCGGCACCGTTAGTGAGCTTTCCAGTAGTTGTTACAACAACTGGATCTGCTGCACTTGCTGATGGAATAAGTGTGACTGTTCCACCAACAATGAGTGCAGTTGCACCAAGTGTTGCGATGAACTTACGCATTGTTATATTTTTCATGGTTACTTATGCCCCCTTCGCAATTGCGTCTACGGGTAGCGCAGGACGCACATAATTTGAAACAGTGACTGGTCCAGTACCTGAATCAGTTGTGTATAGGACACGAGTTCCGCCGATTGGCTTCAAGACTGTAGCGCCATCGTATGCACCAATCCAGAAGCTTGTGAAAGCTTCGTGAGTTGTTCTGGAGTAACCCAGTGGTGAAAGAGCGGCACTAGCAATCTTTGAGCCATTGTTTTCAATATATGAAACAAGGCCCTTGCGAGTTAGGTCCTTACCAACACCAAAGAGCGCTGAAGTAGCCATGTACGCAATATTCATTCCTTGAAGAACGTTATTGTCCCATTTCTTATCTGGACCCTTGTTGAAATCATCATTGATCTTCTTGAATGCAACTACATACTCATCTGTGGCTTCGCCAGGTGATGGAGCATGTGATGCGCTGATGATTCCGGAGAGCAATCCTGCAGAGACTGCAGGTGTAACACCCTTAGATCCAAGAATTGTCTGGAATGTTGTTGCATCTGAACCAACGCTAGTTACTACCCATTTTTCTGGCTTGTAACCGAGTTGTGCAGCTGTTGATACTGCAATTGCTGTTGCAGATGCAACAGCAGCAATAATAACAATCTCTACACCAGCTGTTTTTAGAGCTGTTAGTTGGCTTGCAAGTCCAAGGGAGCCTTGAGTACCAGCAATGAAGTTCACTGCGGTCTTCTTAGGCTCAAATGTAAGTCCTGCTGTTGTGAAACCAGCGAGCGCGTTACGGCCAAAGTCATCGGTCTGATACAAAATACCGATCTTCTTTGTTGGATATGTATCTTTTAGATACTTACCAACAATCTTTGACTCAACAACATATGTTCCAAGACCACCGAATGTAGTTGGGTAAGTCTTTGGATTTGTGTAAAAACCGCTGTAACCACTATTGACGAAAAGGTCAGGAATTCCACGACGGTTGATATCTCCGATAACAGAGATATGTGTCTGTGTTCCAACGCTTCCGATAAATGCAAAGACCTTATCTTTATTGATAAGTGATGACGCGCTAGAGACAGTTAGGCCTGCCTTGTACTGATCATCTTTGACTACAAGGCGAACCTTGCGTCCATAAATTCCACCTTTTGAATTCACATAATCAAAGTAGCCGCGCATCGCGTCATCTACTTTGTTGTAACCAGGGCTAGCGGCGCCTGATTGTGGCAATTGCATACCGAGAACAATTTCGGTTGCGCTTACGCCAGGATCACTTGCAGCTGTTGCTGGCAGCGAGGTGATAGCCATTGTGCTCACCGCGACTCCAGCAACGAATGCAATCATTCCTCTGCGAGTCAGAGGGGAGAGAGTATTTCTTTTATTCACTGCTTTCACTCTTTCTTTTGCAGTTTACTGAGCACTAGCACGAGGGTCTCGCGCTCAGTAGCCGGGTCACAGGCGACCCAGAACAGCCTGAACCTAACATGTGGGACTAAATAAGTGAATAAAAAAGGGCTCAGACACCTCTTACGTGAGCCTAAATTCTTAGTGGCGCCTCTTCTTATGGTGCAAGCCGTGGGCGATTCCACCAGGGTTGAGGACCACCGTCAAAATCAGCAGGATGCTCGAAATCATAGCCGGCAGATAATTTGCGATCTGCTCCGATGGTGAAAACGAGGCTGAAGCCCATTCAATAAGGTCTGGCAAAAAGACGACAAGCAGTGCACCGATGAGAGCACCAAGAATGCTGCGAATTCCGCCAAGAACTGCGCCAGTGAGTAACAATAATGAAAGAGATATTGGGTAGACACTTGGTCCGACAATGCCACGAAGACCATAGAGAACTCCTGCAAGACCAGCAAAACCTGAACTAATAACAAAGACAAATATTTTTGTCTCCGAAATTTTCATACCGGCGAGTGATGCTGCAACTTCGTTATCGCGCAGCGCTCGCCAGCTACGTCCAGTACGAGAATTCAATATATTTAAAGTAAAGAAAAGTGCAAGTGTTGCAAATGGAAGTGTTGCAAGTAATTGCCATTGCTCGTATCCAACTTCACCCATCAAAGTTGTAAGCCATGCTGGTGGATTGCCAAAAGCAATGTTGAGCCCAACATCTCCACCAAATACTGATTCAAATCGTGTTGCAAGTGATGGAATAGCAAGTGCAATAACAAGTGTGGTTCCTGCTAAGTAAGGGCCTGATAAGCGCGCAGCTGCAATTCCTAATAACAGACCGGCAAGAAGTGCAGCGATAACAGCTAATGCGATTGCAAACCATATTGATAGGCCAAGATTTAGAATTCCAAGTGCTGCTGCAAAACCACCGACTGCCATAAGAGCGCCTTGACCAAGAGATATTTGACCTGATGCGCCAGTGAGTAAAACGATTGAAAGAATTCCGATGAAAAACATCAGCGCAACCGATAGCTGGCCTTGGTTGTATGGATCTAGTTTTATTGAAAGGAAAAATACAAGGGCAGTAAATAGAATTGAGATCACGAGATTCTTACGTCCATATGAAGAAGCTTTAGACACGTCGAACCTCCTTGCTGCCCAATATTCCTTGAGGTCGAATGATTAGAACTGTAAGTAAGACAATCAAAATTGCTAAGAAGATATCTTCTGGCGCATCGTAAACATTGACGAAAGAGACCAGTAAGCCAAGTGCAAAGCCACCAATTACTGAACCAAGCAAACTATCAAGGCCACCAACAACTGCTGCAGTAAAGCCAATGATCAAAATCAAATCGAGTGTATATGGTGAGAGATTTGCACTTGGTGTTACTAATAAACCAGCCAGAGATGAGGCGACGCCAGAGATAACCCAACTCAAGGTTCGTACGAAGCCGATTCGGATTCCACTCAACCGTGCTACTTCGGGATTGAGCGCACTGGCGCGCATTGCAAGGCCCATGCCTGTGCCTTTGAAGAAATATGTGGTTGCAACAAGTGTTATAAAAACAGTTCCCATAACAAATAAATCAAATGCTGTAAATGGCATTATTTTTCCATTTATTACAAGACCTAAAGAATTTACAGGAGTTGGAAACCCGCGCTCCTCCGCTGCCCAGATCATTCCTGCAGCTGCTTGAAGTACTCCAAGTATTCCAAGTGATGCAATGACTGGAATAGTAGAACGCATGGCAGGACTATCAAGTGCGCTTGAGCTTCTCTTTCTATTGAGGGGGCGCATCACTAAAAGATCGACCAGAGCACCAAGTAATCCACCAGAAACAAGTGCGACAACGAATGCGATCCAGTATGAGTAATTCTGAGCAATAAGAGTAGAAGCAATATATGTGGAGAACATTGCTTGACCCATTTGCGCAAAATTGACAACACCTGCTCCACGCCAAACAAGGACTAATCCCAGGGCTGCAAGTGCGTAGATAGCACCGCGCGAAGTTCCTGCAAATATTGCAGATAAGAAAATGTCCATTAGTACCCCAAATATGCCGCGCGAAGTGCGACATCTGCTTTCATTTGGGCTGCAGGTAAATCAGCAGCGACGGTACCTAGAGACAAAAGAATTCCATGATCTGCAACACCTAGTGCAGTATTTGCATTCTGTTCAACTAATAAAACGGTGAGACCAGTATTTCTACAGAGATCGTTGACGGTTTGAATAATCTGTTCAACAACGAGTGGTGCAAGACCAAGAGAGGGTTCATCGAGTAAAAGTAGAGAAGGACGAGAAACCAGTGCTCGACTAATTGCCAACATCTGGCGCTCTCCACCAGATAACGAGCCCGCTAATTGCTTCTTTCGCTCTTCAAGCCTAGGAAATAATTGATACATCTCGGAAATAGCAAGGCGCACATCCGCTTTATCGCTGCGCATGCGAAAGAGTGCACCCATCTGAATATTTTCTTCAACACTCAACTGCGAAATAACTGCATGGCCTTCTGGCACGTGCGCGATACCGAGGCGCACAATCTTTTCTGGAGAAAGGCCAACTAGTGATTTATTTTTCCAAGTAATACTTCCTGAGCGTGGGGTTTCAAGGGCTGAAATAGTGCGAAGTAGCGTGCTCTTTCCAGCGCCATTTGCTCCAATAACCGTAGTGATCTTTCCTTCATGAGCAGTAAGAGAAATACCATTGAGTGCCTTTACGCTGCCATATTCAGTAACTAAATCTTTGATTTCAAGCATTAGAGCTGCCCACCATGATTACTTGAATCTGTACCTAAGTAAGCGGCGACAACTGCTGGATCACGTTTTACTGTTTCAAAACTACCGCTAGCAATTACTTTACCAAAATTGAGAACGTAAACCTCATCTGAGATATGACTTACAAAATCAACGTGATGCTCAACAATAAGAATTGCGCACTTGCGTTTGAGATCTTTGATGAGTTTGGCCAATGTATCGATTTCGTCTTGACCTAATCCAGCAGCTGGTTCATCGAGTAATAGAAGTTTTGGTTGCATTACTAATGCACGAGCCATGGCAACACGCTTTGAATCTGGATATGTAAGTTCACTTGGAGAGAGATCACTGAGATCTGCAGCGCCAGCCCACGCAAGTGCATCCATCGCGCGATCTTTGAGTGAGCTCTCACTCGATGATGAGAGTCCAAGCATGTCTTTTATAAAGTACGAATTTCTGTGCTTATCAGCGCCCATCATGACATTTTCTAAAACAGTAAGTCCGCTATATAGACCTACTCCTTGCAATGTGCGTGCGATTCCATATTTTGCAAGTTGCGATGGTTTTGGCCACTTTATTGATTTTCCATCATAGGAAATATCGCCTGAGTTTGGTTTTACTAATCCAGAGATTGCATTGAAAAGCGTTGTCTTTCCTGCACCATTCGGGCCAATAAGTGCAACTACTTGGTTGGGAGCGATATCAAGAAAAACATCATCCAGTGCTTTCAAGCCTCCAAAGTTTATTGTGAGGTTTTTAATCGATAATATGTTTTCGTTCTTATCCATGGTCGTAGATTCTAGGCACGCGCGGGCCAATTCGGGTAACTATTTCGTAGTTCACGCTTCCTGATGCACTCGCCCAATCATCTGCGCTAAATCCTTCTTCTCCAATGATTGTGACCCAATCCCCCGACACTGCAGAAGAATCTGGACCGAGATCGACGACAAATTGATCCATAGAAATACGACCGATGATTGGCGCACGTTCTCCATTGAAAGTCACTCCTGCATTTCGCGCTATACGTGGAATTCCATCGGCATACCCCATCGCAACAACACCTAAATGGGTATCGCGAGTTGTTTTCTCCGTAGCGCCATAACCAACTGGTGAACCTGCAGGAACGCTCTTTACTAAGTGAAGTTTTGCACGCAGTGTCATTGCAGGTGTAAGTCCTAGAGATTTACTACTACCCATCTGCGTATCAGGAGTAAGGCCATAGATTGCAATACCTGTGCGAACCATCGATAGTGCGGATCCGTGATCAGCCAACGTTGCCGCCGAATTCGAGAGATGTTTGATTGGCGGGCGAACTCCAACTGCTTCAAGTTCAGAGAGCATTTCTTTGAAACGTTTGAATTGATCACGGTTTTGTTGCTCACTTGGTTCATCGGCACGAGCAAAATGTGAGAAGAAACCAATAACTTCTACTGAAGAAAAATCAGATTGTAAAAACTCGTACCACTCATCTAAGAAACCACCACGTGTCATTCCGGTATCAACTTCAACATGAATACGCGCGCTACCTTTTATTTGTGCAATCTCTTTGAATGCAGCAATTGATGAAACTGCTATATCAATATTATTTGTCACTGCGGCCTGAAAATCAGAACCTGGTGGAACAAGCCAGGCAAGAATCGGGGCAGTAATGCCTGCTTTGCGAAGGGATATAGCCTCTTCTAGCAACGCAACGCCTAGCCAATCTGCTCCAGCAAGTAGCGCCGTCTTTGAAACTTCTACAAGTCCATGGCCGTAGGCATCTGCTTTTACTACTGCTAATAAATCAGTACCTGACTTCTTTTTTAGAAGTTCAACATTTCGAGCAATTGCTTGCAAATTAATATGTGCTTCCGCGCGGTTATGCATCATGATCTCTCCACAATCACCATGGCAGATGCAATTCCTGCATCGTGCGATAAAGAGAGATGAACATCGGCACCATCAATAATTTCAGCAATTTCACCACGGAAGAGAAATACTGGTTTTCCATTTTCTAAATTGAGAATCTCTGCATCGTGCCATGGCAAACCCTTACCAACGCTAAGCGCTTTAGCGAGAGCTTCTTTTGCTGCAAAACGAGCAGCGAGTGAAGAAATCGGTTTCGTGCGTTCATTTGCCGTAAAGAGTTTTTCAACCAAACCTGGAGTGCGATCAAGAGATGACTTGAAGCGCTCAATATCTACAACGTCTATTCCGATGCCATCAATCATGAGAGTTGACTCTTCGAAGGAACATAACGGTCAACGGCGATCACAGCGATAAGAATAGATGTACCTATGAATAGGCCCGCAAGTAGGTCGGTGAACCAATGCGTGTGACGTATCAAGGAAACGATGCAAATGGTCAGAGATAAAAGAGCTACCGCAGCCGATGCTAAACGACCTTGATATCTATCTACTTTTGCATATCGATAAAGAATGTAGGCCAATATCCCCCATGACAAGACTGCATTAGATGCATGGCCACTGGGATATGACATTCCTCCTGCATGAATTAGGTCAACACCTAGCCGTGGTTTTGTTCGCCCTAGTAATAGCTTGAAAGATCCAACAATTAAATTCAGTGTAAGTAGAGAAAGGAAGGCTAGGTTGAGTGGTCGCCATGTTTTGAATTTATAAGCAATGTAGGCAGCAGCAATAAGTAGGACTGTTGCAGTCAGTGATCGCAAACCAAGATCATCTATTCGACGCAGCACGAAGCCAGAAAAACCATCGAATCGGGGGCGTGGAGTTTTATTTATCTTTTCATCCCAGGCAATGAGTGGACCGCTTCGCAATACCTGGGCTGTTATAAATAGAAAACCAATAAATAGCAGAACGGACCATCTCAGGGCTCGATTGAATTGAGCCTTGCGTTGATCAACGAGTTGTTCCACTTATTCAACCGTTACAGATTTAGCCAAGTTACGTGGTTGATCAACATCATTGCCTCTACAAATAGCCATTTCGTATGCAAAAACTTGTAGCGGCACTGTCGCCAATATTGGTTGAAAAATTGCTGATGCATGTGGAATTCGAATTATGTGCTCAGCGCCAACTACTTCATCACTTTCTTGTGCAATAACAATGACACGAGCGCCCCGCGCCTTTACCTCTTGAATATTGCTGAGCATTTTTTCATCAAGTGCATGCTCATGACTTGCAGGCAATATCGCAATTACTGGTGTTCCTTTATCAATGAGGGCAATAGGGCCGTGCTTGAGTTCGCCACCGGCAAAACCTTCAGCATGCATGTATGCCAACTCTTTGAGTTTGAGAGCGCCTTCTAGTGCAACTGGATATCCAATATTTCTTCCTAAGAAGAGAACTGATTCGGATTGTGCAAAGCTGCGAGTAAGGGTGCGAAGTGGCTCAACGGTTTCAAGTATCTGTTCAATCTTTCCTGGAAGTTCGAGCATTTCGTAATACAACTGCGCCACTTGTGAGTCCTTCATTGCGCCACGAACTTGGGCTAAGTGCAGACCAATGAGATACACCGCAATTACTTGAGTGAGGAATGCCTTTGTTGATGCAACAGCGATTTCTGGGCCTGCATGGGTGTAGAGCACTGCATCAGATTCGCGAGGAATTGTTGAACTATTTGTATTACATATTGCTAATACACGAGCACCAGCAGATTTTGCATGGCGAATTGCCATCAATGTATCCATAGTTTCACCCGATTGCGAAATTGCTATAACAAGGGTGCTCTTATCAATTATTGGGTCGCGATAGCGAAATTCACTAGCGATCTCTACTTCTACTGGAATTTTTGCCCACTTTTCAATTGCATACTTTGCAATCATTCCTGCGTGATAAGCAGTGCCACACGCGATAACTAGAATCTTCTTGAGATCCTTTATCTCTGCGGCGCTCATACGAATTTCATCTAAAACAATCTGATTGTTATCGCTGAGGCGACCAATCAAGGTATCTGCAACTGCTTTTGGTTGTTCAAAGATTTCCTTGAGCATAAAGTGCGTAAAGCCACCCTTTTGCGCAGCTTCGGCGTTCCAGGAAATTTCATATTCCTTTGGAACAACTGCTTTTCCTTCAAGATCAGTAATTGAAATTCCTTGCGGGGTAATTGTTACAACTTCATCTTGGCCAAGCTCTACTGCTCGCTTTGTATATTCAATAAATGCCGCAACATCGGAGGCCATGAAGTTCTCGCCTTTACCAAGACCGACAACAAGGGGTGAATTACGACGAACTCCAACGATGACATCTGGTGCATCGGCATGAATTGCAAGGAGTGTAAATGAGCCACGAAGTAGTTTTACGGCCGCGCGCATTGCAGCGGTGAGATCACCTTTGTGTTCTTTGCGAAGATCACTGAGCAAGTGAGCAACTGATTCAGTATCTGTTTCAGATTTAAAAGTATGCCCACGAGATTCGAGTTCGGTTTTGAGCGCTGAATAATTCTCGATAATTCCATTATGGATAACTGCGAGTTTGCCTTCGTTATCAACGTGGGGGTGAGCATTGCGATCGGTTGGTCCGCCATGTGTTGCCCAACGGGTGTGTCCGATTCCTGAATGAACAACTGGCAATGTTTCATCAAGGGATTCTTCAAGGTTTACTAACTTACCTGCGCGCTTTTCTATAAAGAGAGTTCCAGGGGTTCCGAGAGCTATTCCTGCAGAGTCATAACCGCGATATTCAAGACGGCGAAGACCTTCGATAAGTGGAACGACGGCAGATTGCGGACCTGTGTATCCCACAATTCCGCACATTTGATTATTACCCCAGTTCGCCTTTGACTACATCTGCAAGTTGCTGCGCAATATTAGTAGCGATGTTATCACTCTGTGCTTCAACCATGACTCTAACAAGGGCTTCAGTCCCAGATGCTCGCAATAAAACTCGGCCATTACTACCTAATTCATCCTGCGCTTTCTTGACCGCTGCAGCAATAACGGCGGAGCCATCTAACTTCTCTTTTGCAACATCTTTTACATTGATGAGAACTTGAGGAAAGCGAACCATTGACGCCGCTAATTCTGCAAGTGTTTTCTCAGTGCGAACCATTTCTTGAATCAATTGCAAGGCTGTAAGAATTCCATCACCTGTATTTGCATAATCGCGCATAATCACATGACCAGATTGTTCTCCACCGATTGCATAATCTTTATCAAGCATTGTCTCTAATACATATCGGTCACCAACAGCTGTTGTCACTACATCGATACCAGCATCCTTCATTGAATGCATAAAGCCAAGATTGCTCATTACTGTTCCAACGACTGTATTTCCTTTGAGCAGCCCGCGAGATTTGAAACTCTTTGCCAAGATACTCAGTATGTGATCGCCATCTACTTCAGCGCCCGTTGCATCAATTGCTAAACAACGATCGGCATCACCATCGTGTGCAATTCCGAGATCTGCTCCATGTTCGAGAACGGCGCTTCTTAGATGTGAAAGATGTGTCGAACCAACTCCATCGTTGATATTCCAACCATCTGGAGTATTTGCAATAGCAATAGCTTTGGCACCTGCGCGACGAAGCGCTTCAGGTGCAACAAATGAAGATGCGCCATTTGCACAATCAACAACTACGGTAATTCCAGCAAGTGGTGTTGAAACAGATGCGAGCAAGTGTTGTAGGTAGCGCTCTTTAGCGCTCTCATCATTGATGACTCGGCCAACACCGCGACCTGTAGGGCGTAACCATTCTTCGCCCATACGCGCTTCAATGCGTGCCTCAATGACATCATCTAACTTTCCGCCACCACGAGAGAAAAGCTTGATTCCATTATCTGGCATTGGATTATGTGAAGCGCTAATCATTACTCCAAGATCAGCTTTTGATTCCGCAACTAGAAATGCAATTGCGGGTGTAGGTAAGACACCGACGCGATACACGTTGATTCCAGCACTTGTTAGACCAGCGACAACAGCTGCTTCTAGAAACTCTCCTGAGGCGCGTGAATCTTGACCAACAATTGCAGTTGGGCGGTGATCTTTATTAGATGAACTTTCGACAAGTACATGGGCAGCGGCAACAGCTAAATCAAGTGCAAGTTCAACTGTTAGATCGCGATTAGCAAGACCACGGATTCCATCGGTACCAAAGAGTGCCATTGGAACTCCTTTACTAAATATGGATTAGCGCTTGCTGTACTGAGAACGCTTACGTGCCTTCTTGAGGCCGTACTTCTTGCGCTCGATAACACGTGCATCACGTGAAAGGAATCCAGCCTTCTTAAGAGCTGGACGGTTTGCTTCTTCATCAATTTGATTGAGTGAACGTGCAACACCTAGACGAAGTGCACCAGCTTGACCGGAAACTCCACCGCCATTGATACGTGCAAAAACATCGTATGCATTTTCTGCACCAACTGTGCGAAATGGTTCTGAGACTGATTGTTGGTGAACTTTATTTGGGAAGTAATTTTCGAGAGTCTTACCGTTTACAACCCAACGACCTGTTCCTGGAACAAGGCGAACACGAGCAACAGCTTCCTTACGACGACCTGTACCTGCACCTGGTGCCTTGATTGCTGGGCGGTTAGTTGCTGGTGCTGGTGATGATGATGTGTACGAAGTTGGTGCTTCTACATCATCTAGATCATCAATAATTGTATTTTCTGACATTTATATTTTCTCTCTCTTTACTTAATGATCTGGGAAACTTGCTCGAAGACATAAGGCTTTGGTGCTTGTGCAGCATGTGGGTGTTCTGGACCTGCATACACCTTTAGCTTTGATGCAATAACTTTTCCAAGACGATTCTTTGGCAACATTCCCTTGATCGCTTTTTCAACAGCGCGTGTTGGGTGCTTCTCAATCAATTCACCGTAGACAGTTGAAGTTAGACCACCTGGGAAACCAGAGTGTTGGTGTGACCACTTCTGCTTTGTCTTATTTCCTGAAAGTGCGATCTTCTCTGCATTGATTACGATGACGAAGTCACCCATATCCATGTGTGGTGCAAATGTTGGCTTGTGCTTTCCGCGAAGTAGAACGGCAGCATGTGTTGCAAGACGGCCTAAGACCACATCTTGTGCATCGATGACATGCCAGTTATGGACAGCATCTCCTGCTTTAGGACTATATGTACGCACGCTCTTGCCTACCTTCTATTTCTAATCAGTTACTTCGGGGATATTCATGGTGCTAAGCGCTCAATTGAGTGCAGAGGGTAAGGGTACCTGTGTCAGGGCAAGGGGTCAAAATCGCCTAATCTGACTCACTTTCCCGCTTTGCCACGGTGATTTTCACCCTTTCTAATAGCTCTGAATCGGGTGGATATTCCACTTTATAGAGGGTGAGACCACGTGCTGGAAATACCAAGGAATCTGAGATTCTTTCTCGATTTTTTAGAGTTGTTGCAACCCATGCCGGCTCGAATCGTCCATCTGCAACACAGACAACTGCCCCTACTAAGTTGCGAACCATTGAATAACAAAATGCATCGGCAACAACATCGGCGATAAGGAAGCCATCGCTATCGCGGATCCATGAGAATTTTTCGAGATTCCTCAACGTTGTGCTGCCTTCGCGGAATTTACAGAAAGCAGCGAAATCATTGGAACCAAGTAGCAGCGCTGATGCCTCATTGAGGAGATCTAAATCGAGAGTGCGATACCACGGTGCCACATCGGCGCGATTGAGTGGTGGGATTACCTGATTATTATCAAGTATTTTGTAGCGATAACTTCGACGCAGTGCGCTAAAGCGAGCATGAAATGCAGGTGGAGCAATACTTATTTTAGTAATTCGCAAATCTTCATCCATAATCCGATTGATGCGATATGTCAGATCATCTAAATCTAAATTTTCAGGAACATCGACATGGACTACTTGGCCTGTTGCATGAACTCCTGCATCGGTGCGTCCAGCAACAACTGTTTCGACTTTGATTCGTGCAATCTTAGAAATAGTGCTCTCTAACAACTCTTGGCATGTACGGCGATCTGGCTGCTTTGCCCATCCCGAAAAATTAGTTCCGTCATAGGCAATATCGAGCCTTAAACGAAGAAACCCACTCTCTGGGTAGAGAGTGGGTTCCGTCATTTCAAATTTACTAAGTCAGACTTAGTTATCTTTCTCAGTTAGAACTTCGATTACTGCCATTGGAGCGTTATCGCCCTTACGTGGCCCAATCTTTGTAATACGTGTGTATCCACCATTGCGAGTTGAAAAGCGTGGACCGATTTCAGTGAAAAGTGTATGAACTACACCCTTATTAGAAATCTTTGCCATTACTTGACGACGAGCAGATAGATCGCCCTTCTTTGCAAAAGTGATTAGCTTTTCTGCAAGTGGACGTAAACGCTTTGCTTTCGCTTCAGTCGTTGTGATCTTTCCGTGCTGAAACAATTGCTCAGCAAGTGTTGCCAGGATTTGACGCTCGTGTGATGGGCCGCTGCCCAAACGAGGACCTTTAGTTGGTTTTGGCATTGTCGTATCTCCTAGGCCTGATCTGCTTCAGCGAAGTCGTCGTCTGATGCATTGAAGTTCTGGTGCTTTGTTGGATCGAATCCAGCTGGGCTGTCCTTTAGAGACATTCCCATTGAGACAAGCTTTGCCTTGATCTCATCGATGGACTTTGAACCAAAGTTACGGAT
>CAIZHT010000104.1 GCA_903932885.1 uncultured Actinomycetes bacterium | reverse complement strand
CTGGTGCACGGACTTGGCTCTGCTGCGACTGCATGGAAGCCAATAATTCCTGCGCTATCTGAAAAGTTCAACGTCATTACTGCAGACTTACCTGGACACGGTGAATCGCCTATGGATCCTGCACAGGCGATGGATCCACAATCACTTGCACTCTTAGTGCGCGATAGCGTGAAAGCAAATCACGGAGTTGATGAGTTTCATTTGGTAGGTAATTCTTTAGGCGGCTGGATCTCTCTGGAGCTTGCATCCCTTGCGCCATTGAATGTAAAGAGTGTTACAGGTTTAGCGCCAGCAGGGTTGTGGTTAGCACCGTATTCAGCGCGATATCCAGGAACGGCTATTGCAAAAGCACTGGCTAAGGCAGTCAAATTTGTCGCACCCTTTGTAGCCGACATTGAATATGCACGCAAGGTTGGCTTTGCCGATGTGAGCCCTCGATGGAAAGAATTTTCTAAAGAGATATGCCTCGATGCAACTATGGCGATGGCAAATTCAACAGGTTATTACCCCGCATGGGATGGAATGCTCACAAGAAGATTTGATTCACCAATTAGTTCTGATATTCCAGTAACTATAATTTTTGGCGATAGCGATAACACGTTGCCTGCCCGTGATTGCCAAGAGCGAACATTGATGCCAGATCATGCACAGTGGTTTATCTTCGAGCAGACCGGACATGCTCCTATGTGGGATTCGCCTCAACTATGTATCGAAAAAATATTTGAGACCACAGGTGCCTTAAAGTGATAGTTGTTGCTTACTTTTGGCAGATTGAAAAGAAAAGAATTCCATTTGCATTATCTCGAATGGCACTCAATCGTCGTGCTGTTCGCACTTTTCCCGGAGTTACCTTTTCGAAATTGTTAGGGTGTGGAACAGGTGAGCGATTTACTCCTAGTGATGCTGATCCATTACGTTGGGGAATCTTGATAGCAATCGAAGAAGACCAAGTAGAGGCCTTTGATAATAGTTCCGTGGTTACGAAGTGGAGAAAGAATTCTCATTCAGAATTTCGAGCCCTACTCTCCCCCATTTCATCGCATGGACAATGGTCTAAGAGAGAACCGTTCAGTGTTTCTGCAAAATCGAATGACGGTGCAATCGTGGCAATTACTCGTGCTCGGATCTCTTTCTTGGAAAATTTTCGTTTTTGGAAAGCAGTTCCACCTGTAACGACAAGCCTTCATAACTCACCTGGCTTGATATCTGCCATCGGTATTGGGGAGGCACCAATTGGATTGCAAGGAACTTTTTCATTATGGGAATCTGCACAGGCTTTGCGTGATTTTGCCTATAAAGGTGCGGCACATACCCAAGTAATCGCCGATACGAAGAAATATCAGTGGTATTCAGAGGAACTCTTCGCTCGCTTCGCTGTTCTGGAGTTACGCGGCTCCTTATAAGTAGGGCAGAATTACGCCATGTCGATTCGCCATTATTCTCAACGCGGAAATCGACGACGAGGAATAAATCCAAAAGCGCAAGCACTCCTACTAGTAATTCTTGGGATTGCGCTTCTATTGCAAATTTCTTATCCATTATTAGAGGGTGAAGCGCTGCGAGTTGTAACAATCGCAACCGTGTATTGGGGCGCTGCTGCTATGTCATTGCATGCGCTCCTTTCCTACGGTTCACGTTATGCAATAACTTATCTATCTGTAACTTTGATTTATGCATTCGTCATTGAACAAATTGGCGTAAGAACAGGCTGGCCCTTCGGTCAATATTCATATGACGCTTCTCTTGGTCCAAAATTAGCGAGTGTTTCACTAG
>CAIZHT010000103.1 GCA_903932885.1 uncultured Actinomycetes bacterium | reverse complement strand
TCTTCAAGACCTGCAACCATTCGAAGCGTTGTTGTCTTGCCGCATCCTGAGGGTCCAAGTAGTGCAAAGAATGAACCCTTAGGAATCGTCAGCGTTAAATCATCAACAGCTGTGAAATCTCCATACGACTTTGTAATTCTGGTGAGGCGAAGATCGCCTCGCGCAGAAATTGCGTCGTTGGACACCTAGTTGCCTTGTGCCTTTTGGAATGCCTCGGCCCAAGTTGTTTCTTCAGTTGGAGTAAGTGAGCGGAATACATGCAGACGTGATGATGTCTTCTCTGTTGGGAATATGTACTCACTTGATGCAAGCTCTGGAGCAATCTTCTCCATCTCGGCTTGAGCGCCCTTTACTGGACATACGTAATTTACATATGCAGCAACTTCAGCAGCAACAACTGGGTCGTAGTAGTAATTGATCATCTTCTCGCCATTTGCCTTACCTTCAGCAGATGCAGTTGAAGGGATGAGCAAGTTATCACCTGAGATAGTTCCGCCTGATTCTGGAATTGCGAAGTCAAACTTGCCCTCATTTTCAGAAGCCAAAATAAACATATCGCCAGACCAACCGATAACTGCAGTTGCATCCCCTGATGTGAGATCTTCTGCATATTCGTTGCCCTTGACGCCACGAATCCAACCATCAGCAATCTTCTTGGCCATGAAATCAACTGCATTCATGTATTGAGCCTCTGTCACGCTTTCAGGATCGACACCTTGTGCGAGCAAGATAATTCCGATTGTGTCGCGCATTTCTGAGAGCACAACAATCTTTCCCTTATTTTGTGGAGCAAAGAGATCATCGAGTGTGCGGATTCCCTTTGGATTCTTCTCAGTATTCCAACCAAAGCCAGACATAATGCCTTGCCATGTCAGAGTTGATTCACGTTGTGGATCATATGAAGGTGAGGCAAGTGAATCGAGGATATTTCCCGCATTAGGAATATTAGCTAAATCAAATTTTTGTGTGTAACCGAGTCGAAGCCAACGTGCAGCCATCCAGTCAGTTGGTGTTACTACGTCATAACCAATATCTTCGCCAAGCTTGAGTTGCGCTTGAACTTTTCCAAAGAATTCATCGTTATCGTTGTAATCTTCAAAATACTTTGCATCAATACCAGTTTGCTCAGTGAATTTTACTAACGTTGGATACGTCTTTGTATCTTCATCAAAATCTAAATACAAAGGCCAGTTACCCCAACGGACAGTACTTTCAGCAGATGCACTATCTCCGCCTGATCCACACGCTGCTAGTAATCCCGCAGCACCTAGTCCACCTGCGCCTGCAAGAACTGCACGACGAGAGATGCGCGATCCAAGAATTGAACGCGCTTCTGGTGAGAGTGAATTTTCTGTAGCCATACTGATTTACTCCTTCTAGATTGTTAATTGGTGATTACGGTCAGATACTACGCCCCAAGATTAGTCATAACATGCTTGATTCGGGTGTAATCCTCGAATCCATATGCTGACAAGTCCTTGCCGTAGCCAGAACGCTTGAAGCCCCCGTGAGGCATCTCTGCCACAACGGGAATATGTGTGTTGATCCAGACGCAACCAAAGTCGAAGGCCTTTGCCATTCGCATAGCTCGGCCGTGATCCTTGGTCCAGACACTCGATGCCAAGCCGTAGTCGACTCCGTTTGCCTTGCTCACCGCATCGGCCTCATCGCTAAATTTTTGAACTGTGATGACAGGTCCAAATATTTCGCTCTGAATCATCTCGTCATCTTGTTTGAGATCTGCAACAACTGTTGCCGGGAAGAAATAACCAGGGCGATCAAGTGCGCTTCCACCTGTTGTTACACGTGCATGTGATGGAATTCGGTCAAAGAAGCCACTGACTCGAGCTAATTGGTTTGCATTATTGACTGGCCCCAAGAAGACATCTTCGTGTGGAGTACCGATTGCTATTCCCTTTGCTTGCTCGGTAAGAAGGGCGACAAATTCGTCATAGGCAGATGCTTCGACGATCACACGTGTTGCTGCTGTGCAATCTTGTCCTGCATTGAAATATCCAGCAATTGCAATTGTTTCTGCAGCTGCTGCTAAATCTGCATCAGCAAATACAACTACAGGTGCTTTGCCACCGAGTTCTAGATGAACGCGCTTGAGTTGAGTTGCAGCAGATTGTGCAACTTGAATACCGGCACCAACAGAACCTGTGATTGAAACCATTTCTGGACGTTTATGTTCAACGAGTGCGCGACCTGTTTCACGTTCTCCGCAAACAACATTGAATACACCCTTGGGTAAAAACTCTGACATAACTTTTGCCATCCACACAGTTGACATCGGTGTTGTATCACTTGGCTTGAGAACAACAGTATTTCCTGCTGCAATTGCAGGTGCCCATTTCCACACTGCCATCATCATTGGGTAGTTCCACGGTGTTACTTGACCGATAACTCCAATTGGTTCGCGGCGAATAAAAGATGTCATGCCCGGCATATATTCAGCAGCAGATTTTCCTTCAAGGTTTCTCGCAGCACCTGCGAAGAAGCGAATTTGATCCACCATTGGTGGAATTTCCTCTGATGTGACGAGTGAAACTGGCTTACCTGTATTTTGTGATTCAATTTCAATAAGTTCGCCTTGTTTGCTCTCGATTGCATCTGCAATTCTTATGAGGGCAAGCTGGCGTTGCGATGGTGTTGAATCGCGCCAACCCGGAAAAGCATCACTTGCTGCTTTGAATGCAGAATCTATATCTGCGCTATTTGATTTTGGTGCGCTTGCATATGCTTGACCAGTCGATGGATTGATGATTGATGTTGTCTCACCTGAAGCACTATCTACTGACTTACCATTGATAAAATTCGCTAACTTTTCCATGGCGTGAGCCTACCAATAGCCAATCTTGGGCTCTAGTCCTCGCGGGTTTTTTCTGCCGCTGCTAACTGACCGCAAGCCCCATCAATCTCGCGTCCCCTAGTGTCGCGAACTGTTACGGGAACCCCATAACTTTCAAGGATTCGCACAAATTCCGCTTCATCTTGAGGGCGTGATGCAGTCCACTTAGAGCCAGGGGTTGGATTGAGTGGAATCAAATTCACATGAGCATTACGGTTTTTCAAAAGTCGGCCTAAGAGATCTGATCGCCAGGACTGATCATTGATATCTCGAATCATGGCGTATTCAATGGAATAACGGCGTCCAGTTTTTTTCTCATACGCATCGGCAGCTGCGAGAACTTCTTTTACCTTCCATCGTGAATTGATTGGAACAAGTGAGTCACGCAATTCATCGTCGGGAGTATGTAAGGAAACTGCAAGGGTGACAGATATGCCTTCTTCAGTGAGTTTTTCTATTCCATTGACTAAGCCAACAGTAGAGACTGTTACTGAACGCGCGCTAATGCCTAATCCATCTGGATTTGGATCTGTAATATTTCGAACAGAGCGCATCACAGCGTTGTAGTTAGCAAGTGGTTCGCCCATACCCATAAAAACAATATTTGAAAGTCTTGTTGGCCCACCTGGTAATTCACCATCGGCGCAAGCGCGTGCAGCAGCAACAATTTGCTCAGTGATTTCGCCAGCGCTCAAATTTCGAGTAAGTCCTGCTTGACCCGTTGCACAAAATGGACAGTTCATACCGCAACCGGCTTGAGAAGAAATACATACAGTCACTCGATCGGTGTAGCGCATCAAAACACTCTCGACGAGTACACCATCGTGGAGTTTCCATAGATCTTTGCGGGTCATGCCGTTATCGCATGTAATCGAGCGAACTAACTCAATAAGTTTTGGAGTGAGCTGGTCTGCAATACTTTGGCGCATTTCTGCGGGAATATCACTCCATGTCGATGGATCATTAGAAAGATGTGAAAAGTAATGAGTCGCAACTTGTGATGCGCGATAGCCAGGAAGATCAAATGAGGTTGCAAATTCTTTGCGCTCCGCAGGTGAAAAATCGGCTAAATGCTTGGGAACTTTCTTGCGCTGTGGCGGTTCATCAAAGACTAATTTGAGTTCATCACTCATAAATAGCGCTTCACAATTTCTAGTGCTAACCACATGGCAGGTGATGAAAGCAGAACTGAATCAAGGCGATCCAGCATCCCGCCATGGCCTGGAAGAAGTGAGCCCATATCCTTGAGAGACATATCGCGCTTCATTGCACTTTCAATGAGATCACCGCATGTTGCTGTAAAGACAATTATCAAACCGACTGGAATCCCGATCCACCAATCCATCTTCATCACATAGTGGAATCCAATAATTCCACCAATGACGGTGAAGATTATTGAGCCAATGAGACCCTCCCATGATTTCTTGGGACTAATTTTTGGTGCAAGAGGATGCTTTCCAAAAAGTACACCAACAAAATATCCAAAGGTGTCATTACATCCAACAAGGATTACAAAAGTCATAACTTGTTCTAAACCATTACTTGGACGGGCTAATAAAACCAGAAAGCCAGCCAAGAACGGTAGATAAATTATTGTTAGTGATGTCGCTGTTGCCCTAGATACAAAACCTTCAGGACCGTGGCGAAGAAGAGAGATAAGAAGAATTGGGAATGCAATCGCAGTCGCAATTGCTAAACCTGCAACTCCCCCAATCCATGTGGCATATGTGAGTGCAAGAGTTGCAACAATGAGAGAGCGATATGAAATTGTGATATTTGCGCTACCAAAAGCGCGAACAATTTCGCGGACCCCAAGAATGACAGCAACGGCGACAACTACTGCAAATATTTCACGCTGATAAGCAAGGGCAAACCAAATGAGTGCTAGAAGTGAAAAACTGACGCCAATTGATGGCAAGAGTTTTCTCCCGGCACGCTTGTTTATTGCCTCGTTTATCGAATTGAAATCAGACACAAAAGTGGGAACTTCTCAGATTTCGAGAAGTTCAACCTCCTTATGCTTGAGTAATTCATCAACTTTTGCCACATGATCTGATGTGATTTTTTCTAACTCTTTTTCCCCGCGACTCAAATCATCTTTGCCGATGTGACCATCTTTTTCCAACTTCTCAATTGCCTCTTTTGCCGCACGGCGAATATTGCGCATAGAGACCTTGGAATCTTCGCTCTTACCTTTAGCAACTTTGATAAATTCCTTACGGCGATCCTCGGTGAGTTGAGGAAAATTGATACGGATAACTACGCCATCATTTCCTGGATTTACACCAAGATCAGATTCACGAATCGCTTTTTCAATTGCAGCCATTGCGCCTTTATCAAATGGAGCAATTACTGCCATGCGTGCTTCAGGAACTTGAATGGAAGCAAGTTGAGATAGCGCTGTGTATGTGCCGTAGTAATCAACCATGATCTTGTTGAAAAGCGCTGGGTTTGCACGACCGGTTCGAATAGATGCAAAATCATCTTTGGCAACATCAACTGCTTTGCTCATTTTTGAATCAGCATCCTTGAGGATGGTATTTACATCAGACATTTCAACTCCTCTTCAATACCAAAGCCGCTTATGCGACTAAGGTTCCGATCGCCTCGCCACGAACAGCGCGGCCAATATTTCCATTTTTCATAAGGTCAAAGACCACGATAGGCAGATTGTTCTCGCGGCACAAGGCAAAAGCAGCGGCATCGGCAACTGCGAGAGACTTACTCAAAACTTCATCGTATGAAATTGTGTCGAACTTAGTCGCCTTTGGATCCTTTTTCGGATCAGCGCTGTAAACACCATCAACACCACTTTTTGCAAGCAAGAGTGCTTCCGAACCAATTTCAAGTGCGCGCTGAGCGGCAACGGTATCTGTTGTAAAAAATGGCATTCCTGCTCCTGCGCCAAAAATTACGACGCGACCTTTTTCAAGATGGCGAATTGCCCGGCGCGGAATATATGGCTCAGCAACTTGTCCCATAGTTATTGCTGTTTGAACGCGAGTATCAACGCCCTCTTTTTCCAGAAAATCTTGAAGTGCAAGGCAGTTCATCACTGTTCCGAGCATTCCCATGTAGTCCGCAC
>CAIZHT010000102.1 GCA_903932885.1 uncultured Actinomycetes bacterium | reverse complement strand
TATCTCTTGAGTATCGCGAAGTGGGCCATCAGTCACTACACCGTTAGCCCCGCGTCCTTTAGCCGCCGTTGAAAATAGTTCTCCCCAAAAAGCTGACTGTGTGGAATGTCCCGTTGCAACGATTGCAACATCGCCAGGTTGCAAGGAGTCAAGGAAGTCAATGGCAGGACCATATGGATCGTGAGTATCAAAATCTTTACCTTCTACAAATTCAATAGTGGAGGCATAACCCATTATTTTCATAGATGAAACTAGTGGGGTCACTGAACGCGACATAACGTTGGTGCGAATACCGATGAGGTCGAGTGAATCAGAGACTAATGCGCTTCGAACTCGAGCATCTACTTCTAATCCGCTTCGCAATACAAATGGTTTACCTGACATCACTTAGCTCGCAAGAATTTTATTGATCTCGGCAGCAAAGAAATCGCGAACGGCAATACCTTCATCTACATACTTTCCGTGGCTAAAGAAGCCATGAATATGTCCTTCGTAATCTTTATGAACAACATAATTACCAGCCTCTTTAAGTTTCTTGGCATAGAGCAATCCATCATCGCGAAGCACGTCATATTCCGCCGTGATGATTACAACTGGTGCAAGACCTGCTAAAGACTTGGCAGTATGTGGCACTGCATAAGGATTGTTCTTATCTTTTTCATTCAAATATTGTTCCCAGAACCAGATCATTCCGCGGCTTGAAAGGCCATATCCTTCTGCATTGTTTTTATATGAGGGTGCTTCAAAATCTAATCCATTGGCTGGATAGATAAGTAGTTGATAAGCAAGTTTGATTTTTCCTTCATCGCGCGCGCGAAGTGCCACACCTGATGCCAAGTTACCCCCAGCACTATCCCCGCCAACACCAATCTTCTTTACATTGATATTGAGGTACGCCCCATTTGCTGCAACCCATTCGAGAGTTTCATAACAATCATCGTGCGGAATTGGAAATTTATGTTCAGGCGATTTTTGATAGTTGACGGAGATAACGACTGAATTTGTCTTCTTAGCGAGTGAGACAAGTTGTGAGTCATATCGATCAATATGACCAAATACCCAACCGCCACCGTGGTAATAAATAAATGCGTTGAAAGGACCTGGGCCCTCCGGTGTGTAAATACGAATCGGAAGATCTGCTGTAGCCGATGAAATAAAGCGGTGATCTATGCGCACGCCGCCCTCAATTGGTCCCGCCATATCTACTTCTTCGTGGCCGCCATAACGAGCTTTTGCACCAAGGTCCCAAGCCTCTGGAAGATTGAGCGCTTTCATGCGATCTAACAATGCTTTAGCTTGAGGATTCAGTGTCATGGATACACCTTACTTTCGAGCGAGTAATTCATCTAGTGCATCCCACACAGAATCTGGAACGACATCGTTGAATGCCGCGACATTGGCATCGACTTCGGCGCTACTTCTGCTTCCAACGAGTAGCGCTTTGACTGCTGGATGACGAAGTGGATATTGAAGCGCTGCGCGCGATAGCGAGACACCTTGCTCTTTCAAGAAATCAGAGATCATCTTTGCTCTTGCAACAATCTCATCACTTGCTGGGGCGTAGTCATACGTTGCACCCTTTACTGGGTTTGCAAGGATTCCTGAGTTGTATACCCCTGCTGCCAATACCGACACACCTTTAGCGAGGGCAGCTGGCAATAAATCTTGTGCGCCACTTTGATCCAAAAGTGTGTAACGCCCAGCAAGTAAGACAATGTCAATATCGGTCTCTTTCACAAATCGAGCTGGAATTGCACTCTGGTTCATTCCAATACCAATTGCCTTCACAATTCCTTGGTCGCGCATTTTCGCTAGCGCTGGATATGCCTCTTTGATTGCGACATCGGCGTGGCTATCTGGATCATGTACAAAAACAATATCGATGCTATCCAGGCCTAAGCGCTCCAAACTATCTTTGAGCGAGCGCTCAACACCTTGAGCAGAAAAATCAAATTTCCGTTCAACACTAGGGTCAGCATCTAGAAAATCAGGATCGGCCCCCTGTGTAGTTGGAACAAGTAAGCGTCCAATCTTTGATGAAAGAATGTATGAATTTCGTGGGTATGCATTGAGTAGAGCACCTAACCTGCGCTCCGATGTTCCTTTTCCATAATGCGGGGCGGTATCAAAATAATTTATTCCATGCGCAAAGGCACTCTTTACAACATCAACAGCATCGCTATCTGACATTGAAGTAAATAATCCGCCAAATGTTGCAGCGCCAATTCCCATCGTAGAAATTTCTACGCCAGGTGCAATTTCAACTTTGGTGTTATGAGCCATGAAAAATCCTCTATCCAGACGCTATTTTTACTGGCGGAAATATCTCCGAAGGCTACTAGCCAAATACTATTTCGTATAGTATTTTGACGACCCTATCGAGGAGGTCTCATGGGCGCGAAGATTACATCGCTCAATGTTTTTGATGTTCGCTTCCCTACCTCCACCATGCTCGATGGCTCTGATGCCATGAATGCAGATCCCGATTACTCAGCTGGCTATCTTCGAATCGATACAGATAAGGCGGGCCTATCTGGCCACTCCCTTGTTTTCACGATTGGCCGCGGCAACGATGTGCAGATTGCGGCAATCAAGATGCTCGTTGAGCGCTTTGCTGGCATGGATATCGATGAGGCTTTCAAAAACATAGGAAAAATAACTCGCGAATTATCTAGTGATAGTCAGATCCGTTGGCTCGGTCCAGATACTGGCGTTTTCCATATGGGAATTGGCGCAGTGCTCAACGCGCTGTGGGATCTTTTTGCTAAGGCTCGCAACGTTCCACTATGGAAACTTCTCGCCGACATGACTCCTGAGGAAATTGTTGCCGCAATTGATTTTAGATATATCAGCGATGCAATCACACCAGCTGAAGCACTTGCAATCTTAAAAAAGAGTGAGAGCGCAAAGGCTGAGAATGAAAAGATTTTGCGTGCTAAAGGCTTGCCTGCATATACAACTACTCCGGGCTGGCTTGGATATAGCGATGAGAAGATGCTCGACCTTACAAAGCAAGCGATGGCTGATGGTTTTACTCTTATCAAGTACAAGTGTGGAAAATCTAAGGAAGATGATCGTCGCCGCCTCACAAAGGTACGCGAATTAGTCGGTCCAGATTTCTCTATTGCAATCGATGCTAATCAGGTCTGGGATGTTGATACAGCTATTGATTGGGTCAACTCCCTCGCCGAGTTCAAACTTCGCTGGATTGAAGAACCAACACATCCCGAAGATGTACTTGGCCACGCTCGTATTGCTCGCGAAGTTGCACCTACCCCTGTTGCAACAGGTGAGATGGCAAGTAATCGAATGATCTTCAAGCAACTCCTGCAATCAAATGCAATCTCTGTCATGCAAATTGATGCAACACGTGTTGCAGGCGTCAATGAAAACCTTGCAAATATCTTGATGGCCGCCAAATTTGGTATTCCAGTATGTCCTCATGCTGGTGGAGTCGGACTCTGCGAAATGGTTCAGCACATGGCCATGTTTGATGCCGTTGCAGTTACTGGCCATCATTCAAAGCGCATCGTTGAGTATGTCGATCACTTGCATAATCACTTCGTTGTTCCAACAAATGTAGTCAATGGTTATTACATTGCTCCTACAGAGCCTGGCGCTGGCGCAGAAATGTTCCAAGCAAGTATTGATGAATACCTATTCCCTACTGGTACTTACTGGAAGAGCGCGGTGAAGAAATGAGCGAAGATTTCAAGGGACTCAACGCAGTAGTTACAGGTGCTGGATCTGGAATTGGATTAGCAGTTGCAACAATGCTCAAAGCACAAGGTGCACAAGTATTTGGTTTAGACCTTAGTGAAGGTGCCATGGCATCAGTTGCGACATTTGTGAAATGCGATGTTGGAAATGATGACGGCGTTACTGCAGCATTCAAAGAGATTGCACAAAAAGTGCAAGTTATTGACATTGTTATCAATAATGCAGGAATTGGTGCAATTGGAACGGTTGCAGATTCCACAAGTGAGGAATGGCTAAAAGTTCTCAACATCAACGTTGTTGGAATTAGTCGAATTTCTTCCGCCGCTCTTCCATTTTTGCGCAAGAGTAAATCAGCCGCGATTGTAAATACCTGTTCGATTGCAGCAACTGCAGGTCTTCCGGTTCGCGCTGTTTATAGTGCAAGTAAGGGTGCGGTTCTATCTCTTACCCTTGCAATGGCAGCTGACTTTGTAAAAGAGGGAATTCGAGTCAATTGCGTCAATCCTGGAACAGCAGATACTCCATGGGTAGGTCGCCTACTTGCACAAGCAACAGATCCTGTAGCGCAACGCGCAGCACTAGAGGCTCGCCAGCCAATGGGGCGCCTTGTCTCAGCTGATGAAGTAGCCCGCGCAATTCTTTTCCTTGCCAACCCTCTACAAGCATCGACAACTGGAACGTCGTTGGCAGTCGATGGTGGCATGCAAGGCTTACGCTTACCTAAATAATTCCCTAGATAACTTGAGAGAAGCTCATGCCACGCAAAGTTCAACCTGTTGCTGCAGGTCCAAGGCGCTCTGTTTTATCTGATGAAACCTATGACATGGTCAAAGCAATGATTCTTACTCATGAAATTGCGCCAGGTGCAAAAGTAAATATTGATGCACTTGCATTGAAATTAGGAGTCTCTCAAACTCCTATTCGCGAAGCACTTGCCCGCTTAGAATCCGATGGCTTGATTGCAAAAGAGGCGCTCAAGGGTTATTCGACAACAAAGTTACTTACCGTCAAGCAATTCAATGATCTATTCCAATTTCGTTTACTTATCGAGCCTTGGGCTGCAGAACAATCTGCCAAAAAGATTGATGCCGTCGGTATTGCCGCGCTCAAAGCCGAGATGCAGAGTGCGAAGACTGCCCTCAAACTCAATGAGAGTGAGCAAGTACAGGCATTTATCGAACATGATGCACGTTTTCATTCACTCATTACACGTATTTCTGGAAATGAATCTGTCACTGAAGCATTTGAGCGAACACACTGCCACTTGCACTTATTTCGACTTTTCCTTGCTGCGCAAAGTCACCTCATTGATGATAAGCCAAAGGATAAATTCGTTGAAGATCTTTTCTATCGTTACTACCAAACTGGCCAAGGTCAATTAACAATCAAAGAACATGAAACTATTTCCAATGCAATTTGCACTGGAGACGACAAAGGGGCAAAGTCAGCAATGCAAAAACACATTCAATCTTCACTAGACCGATTCTCTCCAGCAGCAAAGGTGCTAAATAAATGAGCGTAATAACAGATATCGAAATCCGTGCATGTCGCGGTGGCGATGCACTCAACACACTCGACGCTGTCAGTGCCGTTCAACTCCCTGGTGGCTCACGCCCTGACTTCACGGTCATTACTCTGACGACATCTGATGGAGTCAAAGGAACATCATTTGGTTTCGGAGCACTCGATGCGAAAGCTGCTGCTGCCACGATGTCTCAGGTAAAGCCATTCTTTATTGGTCGCAGTCCACATAATTCTGCAAAGAATATGAAGGATTTCGAACTCTTTGATCGCCGATGGAATCACGTTCCAATTTATTCTTATGCACCATTTGATAATGCATGTTGGGACATTGTGGGAAAGATGGCTCACCAACCTGTTTATAAATTACTCGGCGCTGCTCGTGAAAAAGTTCCTCTATACGTCTCATCAATGTTTCTACCTGGTCCTGAAGATTATGCAAAGCAAGCTCTAGAAGTTAAAGCTAAGGGTTATCGCGGCTATAAACTTCACCCACCAGGAGGCTTAGATTTAGATATCGCCTGCTACCGCGCAGTGCGCGAAGCCGTGGGTGATGATTTCACTTTGATGGCCGATCCCGTGATTATGGCTTCGTATGAAGATGCGTTGAAGGCAGGGCGTGAACTTGAGCGCCTTGGTTATAAGTGGCTTGAAGAGCCGCTCCTTGAT
>CAIZHT010000101.1 GCA_903932885.1 uncultured Actinomycetes bacterium | reverse complement strand
GTGCATCAAAATCTTCAGTGAGAAGATCAAAGTTGAATGCTTGCCCTAGTTCATCGGGGCGGGCATAGAGCATACGACGCTTTGCTTGAACATATGCCTCTGCAACAGCTACGCGTGGAGGGTTGTATTCATTGAATACTTTTCGCCATTCGCGAAAAATCTCATGGGTTTCATTTCGGTCAAAGAGAATATCGGTGCCATCTTGTGCAATTTTGAAGGCATTCATTGATTTCTTAGCAATATGTAAGCGTTTGAAATCTTTCTTCATTGCGTGCGCAACATCAACACGGAAACCATCAACGCCGCGATCTGCCCAGAAGCGAAGTGTCTTCAAGAAATCGAGTTGTACTTCTCGGTTATCCCAATTGAAATCTGGTTGTTCTGGTGCAAAGAGGTGCATGTACCACTGCCCCGGTGTGCCATCGGCATTAGTTGTGCGAGTCCATGCAGATGGTGCGAAGTGTGAAATCTCATCTGATGGTGCAATCTCACCATTTTTGCCGCGCCCATCTCTGAAAATATAGCGATTGCGCGCCGGTGAACCTGGTTCAGACTTTAGAGCTTCTTGAAACCATGGATGCATATTCGATGAGTGATTAGGAACGATATCTACGAATACAGAAATATCTGCTTTATGTAGCGCCTTGAGCATTTTGTCGAAATCTTTGAGAGTTCCAAGACGTGGATCTACATTGCGATAATCAGCAACGTCATATCCACCATCTGCTAATTCAGATGGATAAAAAGGGCTAAGCCATACTGCATCAAGGCTAAGTGATTTTAGGTAATCAATTTTTGAAGTGATGCCCTTGATGTCGCCAATTCCATCTGCGTTGGAATCTTTGAAGGAGCGTGGGTAAATCTGATAAATAGCGGCTTGGCGCCACCAATTTTCATTCTTCTTCATTTATGTCACCACTCTAGAGGCAATTCCCGAATACTTAGTCTAGAGAACAATTCAGTGAAATTCCCCTACGATATGGGTTATGTCGAGCGCAGCGCTGCCTAATGATCCGCTGTGGGTGCGCGCTAATACATTATTTTCTACCGACAACGAGCAAGCAGATATCGCACTCGTTGGTATCCCTGCACACGAAAGTTCAATATCGCCAACACAAGCTCATCTAACTCCTCAAGCCGTGCGCACTGCACTTGCTCGTTATTCAACTTTTTCAACTTCTAGCTCAGTAGATCTACAGGGCAATTCATTTATTGATCTAGGCGATATTGCATCACCCGATGGAGTTGAAGGTTTGAAGCGAGTAAATAACGCACTCTCGAGAGTATTGCTCAATAACCAGTTACTTATTGCACTCGGTGGCGATAACTCAATTACATATTCAGCCGCCTCTAGTTTGTGGCGCGACTTATCTAATGTTGGCCTCATTACTTTTGATGCGCATCACGATTTGCGTGATGGATATTCAAATGGCTCCCCTGTTTGGCAATTGATTCAAGCAGGTCTACCAGGAAAGAATATTGTTCAAATTGGTATCGCTGATTTTGCAAATAGCGCCGAGTATTCAAAGCGTGCTCGCGATAATGGAATAACAGTAATTTCGCGGGCCGATATACGTAATGGGAAAATTGGTGATGCGGTAAACAAAGCTTTAGAAATAGCGGGTGCCGGCGGACGAGAAATTTATGTGGATCTAGATGTTGATATCTGCGATCGCTCAGTTGTTCCTGCATGTCCTGCATCTATGCCTGGTGGAATATCTGCTGATGAATTGCGCCAAGCAGCATTTCTTGTCGGCGCAGATTCGCGGGTGAGAGCAATTGATATCACTGAAATTGATGCATCCCTTGATACTCCAGATCAGCGCACAGTGCGCCTTGCTG
>CAIZHT010000100.1 GCA_903932885.1 uncultured Actinomycetes bacterium | reverse complement strand
TTGCAGTGGAAAACATTCAGCAATGCTCGCTACCTGCGTTGTAAATGGCTGGGATCTGAAAACCTATAAGAGTGCAGATCACCCATTACAAATTGCTATCAAGAAAGAGATCGAAATTCTTACTGAAGAGAAAATTGAATTGACGAGTACAGATGGTTGCGGTGCACCACTATTTGCAATGAGTACCTTGGGAATGGCTCGCGCAGCACGCACGATGCGAATTTCTGGAGATCCTGTCCATAAGAAAATTGTTGATGCATGCATTGCTAATCCCCGAATGATTCTTTATGAAGGCTCATTTGATACTCGTGTGATGAAGAAAGTTCCAGGACTATTTATCAAAGGTGGAGCAGAGGCAGTCATGGTTGCATCTCTTCCAGATGGTCGAACTATTGCATGGAAGGTTCTCGACGGTTCACAGCGCGCTGATGGCCCAATAATGGTCGGTGCACTTGCTCGCTTTGGAATTGAACTCAGCGGTGAAGTAATGGAAGTACTAGGTGGCGGCGAAGTATTGGGAGAGTTCCGCGCTGCTTTCTAGGATTACAAAGGCTCTTTCCCAAGTTACCCTTATCCAATGAGTCCCCGCATCGCTATGTTGATGGTGCATACCTGCCCGCTTGAACAACCGGGTATTGGCGATGCTGGTGGAATGAATATTTATGTTGCCGAAAGTGCAAAGCGAATGGCTGCCATGGGAGTTGAAGTAGATATTTTTACGCGCCGTGATCATGCCGATTTGCCTGAAATCGTTCAACTATCACCTGGTGTGATGGTGCATCACTTTGGTCCTCAAAAAGGAATGCACCTAACGAAGGAAGAAATTCCTGCGCACTTCAAAGAACTCAGTGCTGATTTCAAAGTAGCCCTGAGCGGTGAACGCAAATATGACGTCATACATTCGCATTATTGGTTATCTGGAAAAGTAGCGATGCCTGTTGCGAAAGAACTTGGTATTCCACTTATTCACACCATGCACACCATGGCTCGTGTCAAGAATTTGAACTTAGCTGAAGGTGAAATTCCTGAACCAATGATTCGTGTTCAAGGTGAAACTCAAATTGCAGCCGTTGCTCACGCACTTACCGCTAATACCGATGCAGAAGCTGCAAGCCTTGTCTCTCTCTACGAGGCATGTCCAGATACTGTCCACGTTGTGACACCCGGTGTAGATCTCTATAACTTCACAGTAAATGGCGGAAAAGTAGAGGCTCGTAAAGAGTTATCAATTGCGCCAGATGCCCTTGTCCTTACCTTTGTTGGCCGTATTCAGCCACATAAAGGCCCTGAACTACTTATTCGCACAACTGCAGAAATGGTTTCACACACTCCGTATCTTCGTGCAAAATTGAAAGTATTCATTATTGGCGGCGCATCAGGGGCTAATACAAGTGAAGTAGAGCGAATGAAAGAATTAGTCGCTTGGCTTGGAATCTCCGATGTTGTTTCATTTTCACCACCTGTTTCTCGCGAAGAATTACCACAGTGGTATCGCGCGGCAGATTTAGTGTGTGTACCAAGTTATTCTGAAAGTTTTGGTTTAGTAGCACTTGAAGCACAAGCATGTGGAACTCCAGTTGTTGCAACAGCAGTTGGTGGATTGCGTACAGCAGTTGCCGATGGAATTTCAGGAGTTCTCGTTGATGGCCACGATCCACGCGCATGGTCTTCGGTTTTAGCTCGTTTATTGCAAGAGCCACAGCGCCGTGTATTACTTTCAATGGGAGCAGTGGAACATGCCTCTCACTTTGGCTGGGATGCAACTGCGCGCGGAACTCTAGATATTTACGATCAAGTACTGAGTCAGTTACGCGATAAGCGCTCGATCTCTGGCCAATAAAGATGGCAGCACTTGACCCTCGCGCAGTTATTGAAGAATTTCTAGATTCACACGATCTCGATTTCGAAAAGAAAGATTCCAATACTTTCCTCGTCTCGCTTCCGGGTGAAAAGAAATTACAGACACACTGCGCATTAGTAGTGGGTGATCATTCACTGAGTATCAACGCCTTTGTTATCCGCAAACCTGATGAAAACGAAGGCGGCGTACATGCCTGGTGTATGCAAAAGAATGCCTCGATGTATGGAATTGCTTTTGCAATCAATGAACTCGGAGACTTATATCTAGTTGGTCGATTGCCACTGCCTGCAGTGACTGATCGTGAAATTGACCGTTTACTTGGAGCAGTTCTGCAGTATTCAGATTCCTCATTTAATCCATTGCTCGAACTCGGTTTTGCAAATGCAATACGCCGTGAGTGGGCATGGCGCGTTTCTCGCGGTGAATCATTGGCCAACCTCAAAGCATTTGAACATCTTGTCTAGAGATAACTAGAATTACCTCATGAATAGAACTCTCATCCTGCTTCGCCATGGCGAAAGTGAATGGAATGCCAAGAATCTCTTTACTGGATGGGTTGATGTTCGCCTTTCCGAAAAGGGAGAAGCAGAAGCAAAGCGTGGTGGAGAGCTATTGAAAGAGCGTGGCCTGCTGCCAGATGTTGTACACACATCACTTTTGCGCCGTGCAATTCACACTTCGCAATTAGCTCTCGATGTTGCAGATCGTCATTGGATTCCAGTGCATCGCACATGGCGTTTGAATGAGCGTCACTACGGCGCACTCCAAGGCAAAGATAAGAAAGAGACCTTGGCTCAATACGGAGAAGAACAATTTGCTCTATGGCGCCGCTCTTTCGATGTTCCACCACCACCTATTGAAGATGGCGATAAATATTCACAGAGCGCGGATCCACGTTACGCCGACCTCGGTGCGCTTATGCCTAAGACGGAATGCCTCAAAGATGTTGTGGAGCGCATAGTTCCATACCTCACAAAAGAAATTGCTGTTGATATGAATGCGGGAAAAACTGTTCTAGTGACTGCTCACGGTAATTCAATTCGTGCAATCGTAAAACATATTGATTGCATATCGGATGACGATATTGCTGGAGTAAATATTCCAACAGGCATTCCACTGCTTTATGAGTTCGATGATGACTTTGAACCAATCAAAAAAGGTGGAGAATATCTAGATCCTGCTGCAGCGAAAGAAGCTATAGCAGCTGTTGCGAATCAGGGTAAGAAGTAAAACTTACGCTTGATCGCTTGCGTATTCACCAGTAACAAGGAAGTACACACGTCGTGCAACGCTGACCGCATGGTCTGCGCAGCGCTCGTAGTAGCGACCAAGTAAGGTCATATCAATCGCAGTTTCAATTCCGTGTGGCCATGAATCATCGAGCAAAGTTGTAAATAGCTTGCGGTGCAAATGATCCATTTCGTCATCATCTTTTTCTAATTGCGTTGCTGTGGCTAGATCATGGGATTGAATTACGCCAGCAGTCTTTTCAATAATTCGCTTTGCAACATTTCCCATTTCCTGCATAGTCAATGCAAGTTCTGGAGGAACAGCTGTTGAGGGATAACGCATACGCGCAATTTTTGCGACGTGGTGGGCAAGATCTCCCATGCGCTCTAAATCGGCGCTCATTCGAATAGATGTAACAAGTGTGCGCAGGTCACCAGCAACAGGTTGTTGGCGAGCCATCAAATTGAGAATACGAGCATCTAAATCGTGGTGAAGGGCATCAATGCGATCGTCATCAGAGATAACTTCTTCAGCTAATTTCAGGTCAGCAGTAAGCAACGCTGTTGTTGCACGCTCCATTGCATGACCCACGAGATTGCACATTTCGACAAGAGTGATGCGCGTGGCATCTAAGTCATCGTGGAAGGCGTCGCGCATAGGGATAAAGGTATAACGAACTCAGGGCTATTGAGGGTCCCTAGGTGAACGAGTCTTGAATAGCACCTTAAGAATTGGCTTTTCACAGGGTAAATCGATGGGTGAAGGAGGCGAGCGATAAATAGTTCTCTACGATAGAGCCATGTTCAAACGCCAAAGATCTCAAAAGAGTGAAACGCCACTCTGGGAGATTCCTGAAGGCACCCTAGATTTACTAGAGATACTCGACGCTGAATATTTATTGTTAGCACCAGGTGAAGTAGTTATGAATTCTTCGCGTGGTACCACAGCCCTCGGTTTAGTTCGTGATTCACGCATTACATCTGAATCAATTATCAATTTAGTGCGCGCTGTTAGGCGCTCAAATATCTATCAAGAAGCAACTGTTGAACTTCCACGTGGTCCAGTTGGTGAAGGTACGCATGACTTATTAGTCCGTGTTTCACCCTTTGGAAATCAAGGTTTAGTAATTGTTTTGATTTTTGACGATAGTGAATTTAGGCGCCTAGATTCGATTCGTCGAGACTTTGTCGCCAATATTTCACATGAGCTAAAGACTCCCATTGGTGCACTTTCAATATTGAGTGAAGCAGTACTTGGCGCAAGTGATGACCCAGATGCAGTTGTCCGCTTTGCTGGACGCATGCAAGTAGAGGCAAAGCGTTTATCTGATTTAGTCCAAGAGATTATCAACTTATCAAGATTGCAAGATGACGATCCACTTGTTGGCGCAAAAGTAATACCGATAGCCGATCTCATTCGCCAAGCGATAGATGAATCTAAATTGAGCGCTGAATCTAGAAAAATCAGTATAGCTTTTGATTGCAAAGTCGAAAGTTTCGTTTTAGGTGATCGTGGCCAATTAGAGATGGCGATTAGTAATTTAGTTGAAAATGCCATCAATTACAGTCCTGATGCAACTCAAGTTGCTGTGACGCTATCTAAAGAAAAAGGACTTGCTGAGATCTCTGTCAAAGATCAAGGAATTGGTATTCCTGATAAAGACTTGGAGAGAATTTTTGAGCGCTTCTATCGTGTTGATCCTGCACGCTCGCGCGCAACTGGTGGCACTGGTCTTGGTCTTTCGATAGTCAAACATGTTGCAACTAATCACGGTGGCGATATTTCTGTCTGGAGTGTCGAAGGCGCTGGAAGTACTTTCACTTTACGTTTACCCGAATACATAGATGAAAACAATGGCCGGGAGGCAATGTAATGACAAGAATCCTTGTAGTAGAAGATGAAGATTCATTTTCTGATGCACTCAGTTATTTACTTGGCCGTGAAGGATTTGAAGTTGGCGTTGCCGACACGGGTCCGAAAGCAATTGAAGAATTCGATCGCAATGGTGCAGATTTAGTTTTACTCGACCTTATGTTGCCAGGCCTTTCCGGTACTGAGGTTTGTCGTCAACTACGTCAGCGTTCAAATGTTCCAATAATCATGCTCACTGCTAAAGATTCTGAGGTCGATAAAGTTGTTGGGCTAGAACTTGGCGCAGATGATTATGTAACGAAGCCATATTCGTCACGCGAATTAGTGGCTCGCATCCGAGCTGTGCTTCGCCGCAATGGTTCTTTGGCTGATGGCGATATTGATGGTCATATTTTGACTGCAGGCCCCGTACGCATGGATGTCGATCGCCATATGGTTTCTGTGGGTACGAATTCAGTGCAACTGCCCCTCAAAGAATTTGAATTACTCGAATTCCTCATGCGAAATTCTGGACGCGTGCTTACGCGCATCCAATTGATTGACCGTGTGTGGGGCAGTGATTATGTTGGCGATACAAAGACTCTCGATGTTCATATCAAGCGTTTACGCGCAAAGATTGAAGAAGATCCTGCAAATCCAGTATTTATCCAGACCGTTCGCGGTCTTGGTTACAAAATGGAAGCGTGAACTAAGCAGTAATTCCTGCATATGTGTCGCGTTGATCGCGCACAATGGCATTAATCTCAACTAATCCAGCCTTTGCAAAGAAGAGTGAAACAACTGTCTCTTTACCTGCAGAGACATTCATTCCAGGAATAACTGCCTTTGCATTAGCTGAAGCGCCTTCAAATTGAATGACAGAATTCTTTGTCAAGATTGATTCACCTGAGTACTGAGCATCAATTCCATTGACAGATATTCCAAGTAATGCATCTTCTTTATCTGCACTATTGATAATGCTTCCAATTAGAACACCTGTTCCGCTTCCATCACTGAGTTCAACTAGTAATAGATTGCGAACTTTGATGTTACTTCCATCCTTAGTAAGAGCAGTTTCTGCGCCATCTGTTACGCGAGTAATTGTGCGACCTGCAGCATCTGGTCCCGAACCACAACCTGTTAGTGAAATTGCCACAACAAGTGATGTTGCAATCATGTGAGTGTTACGTAGTCGCATCAGTTACTCCTTGTACCTAAAAAAACGTAAAGAATGAATTTGTCAAGTCATTTCCTATGCATATTCTCTCACGCATTTTTACCAATTTCATACGCGTAAAGGCCTCTATATCGAGGTGACCGATGTCAGTAATGGCTGGTATTATTGTCCTTCTAGCGAAGGGCAACACATGTCATTTAAGGTCGGCGAAACCGTTGTTTATCCCCATCACGGAGCAGCACTCATTGAAGCTATTGAGACTCGTGTGATCAAAGGCGAAGAGAAGACCTACCTAGTTCTAAAAGTTGCTCAAGGAGATTTAACAGTTCGCGTTCCTGCAGAAAATGTTGATCTTGTTGGTGTTCGCGATGTTGTAGATAGCGCCGGTCTTGACCGCGTATTCAACGTACTTCGCCAGCCATACACAGAAGAACCAACAAACTGGTCACGTCGTTACAAAGCAAATCTTGAAAAATTAGCATCAGGTGATGTCATCAAGGTCGCAGAAGTTGTGCGC
>CAIZHT010000099.1 GCA_903932885.1 uncultured Actinomycetes bacterium | reverse complement strand
GAAACTAAATCGAATGGACGTGCACGGAATCGGTATGAAGCACCGGTGAGTGCGCCCACGGGACAGATCTGAACTGCATTGCCAGAGAAATATGATTCAAATGGTTGATTCTCGTAAATTCCTACTTGCTGTAATGCGCCACGTTCGTTCAATGTAATAAATGGATCGCTCGCAATTTGCTCTGAGAAACGAGTACAACGAGCACAGAGAACGCAGCGTTCGCGGTCGAGTAAAACCTGAGATGAAATATTGATTGGCTTTTGGAATGTGCGCTTTACGCCTTCAAATCGTGTCTCACCTTGGCCATTGCTCATCGCTTGATTCTGTAATGGGCATTCGCCACCTTTATCGCACACTGGGCAATCAAGTGGGTGATTTACAAGCAGAAGTTCCATTACACCGCGCTGCGCTTTTTCTGCAACGGCTGAAGTCAATTGTGTTTTTACAATCATTCCTGGTTCAACGGGAATCGTGCAAGATGCCTGTGGCTTTGGAAATGCACGACCATTAATTTCAATATCAACTAAACATTGGCGACATGCACCGACTGGATCAAGAAGTGGGTGATCGCAAAAACGTGGAATCTGAATTCCCAGTTTTTCTGCTGCGCGAATGACAAGAGTTCCTTTTGGAACACTAACTTCAAAGCCATCGATAACGAGGCTGATCATCTCTACTTCTTGCATCGTTGTCATTTGCTCGCTCCTTCAAAAAGAGTCGAAGCAACTGGATCAAATGGGCAAGCACCTATAGTTAGGTGCGCAATATATTCTTCGCGGAAATATTTGATTGATGAAGTGATTGGGCTAGTTGCGCCATCACCGAGTGCGCAAAATGAGCGTCCCATGATGTTGTCGCAAAGGTCGAGCAACTTAGCAAGATCTGCTTCTGTTCCCTTTCCATTTTCTAAATCACGAAGAATCTGCACGAGCCACCATGTACCTTCACGACACGGTGTGCACTTTCCACATGATTCGTGCTTATAAAATTCAGTCCAGCGTAATACCGCGCGAACAACGCAAGTTGTTTCATCAAATATTTGTAGCGCTTTAGTTCCAAGCATTGACCCTGCAGCAGATACGCCTTCGTAATCAAGTGGGACATCTAAATGTTCGGCAGTGAAAAGTGGAGTTGAAGAACCGCCAGGTGTCCAGAACTTGAGTGAATGACCATTTCGTATTCCACCTGAGAGTTCCAGAATTTGGCGCAATGTAATTCCAAGTGGAGCTTCAAATTGTCCAGGATTGTTTACGTGCCCTGAGAGTGAATAAAGCGTGGTTCCCTTGCTCTTTTCAGTACCCATTGCTTGATACCACTCTGCGCCATTTTCAATAATTGCTGGTACAGATGCGATTGATTCAACATTGTTTACAACAGTTGGTCGCGCATACAAACCTGCAATTGCTGGAAATGGTGGGCGCAAACGTGGTTGACCACGGAAACCTTCTAGTGAATCAAGGAGCGCAGTTTCTTCACCGCAAATATAAGCACCGGCGCCAACATGTAAAACTAATTCGATTCCATTGCCAAGGTGTCCTGCTTTATATGCATCTTCAATTGCTTGATTGAGACGACGTACAACATGTGTTACTTCACCGCGAATATAAATAAATGCGTGCTTTGCGCGAATTGCATGGCTTGCAATGATGCAGCCTTCAATGAGAACGTGTGGGTTTGCAAGGAGCAACGGCGTATCTTTACAGGTACCTGGTTCTGATTCATCTGCATTGACAACCAAATAATGATCTTTGTTATCGCCTTGTGGGATAAATCCCCATTTCATTCCAGTTGGGAAACCTGCACCACCACGACCGCGTAATCCAGAATCTTTTACTAATTGAATAACTGCATCGGGATCCATCGCTAATGCTTTTTTAGATGCTTTGTATCCGCCATTGCGAGTGTATGCCTCAATAGTGAATGAATCTTTTTCATCCCAATGCGCAGATAAAACGGGAGCAAGTTTTGTCACTATTTGCCCTCTTTCGAAAGTTTCAAACCAAGAAGTGTTGGGACACCAGCTTGTAGTCCTTCATTAGCTTTTCCATCATTGATGCCAGCTAGAACTGCTGATGCTTCTTTCCATGTACCAAGTGTGTTTGGTCCACGAGTTGGTGCAGGTGGATTTCCTGCGCGCATTCCATCGACTAAATCTTTTGCAGATTGAACGGTCTGGTTATCGTAGAACTCCCAGTTAGCCATAACGACAGGTGCGTAATCACACGCTGCATTACATTCGATATGTTCTAGTGAAACTTTTCCATCGGCAGTAACGCCATCATTTTCAATACCAAGGTGCTCTTTGAGGCCTGCAAATATTGCATCTCCGCCCATAACGGCGCACAAAGTATTTGTGCATACGCCAACGTGATAATCACCCACTGGCTTGCGCTTGTATTGAGTGTAGAAAGTAGAAACAGCAGTTACTTCTGCAGTTTCTAGTTCAAGCAATTTTGCAATAAGTTCAATACCATCGTTAGTTACATAACCAGCAAGTGATTGCACATAATGCAATAAAGGCATGATCGCAGAACGTGAACGTGGGTAGCGCTTGATGATGGATTCCATCGTTGCTAAATCTTTATCCGTATATGCCATTAGCGGTCAACTCCTCCCATTACAGGATCAATTGATGCAACAGCGCCGATGATGTCGGCAACCATGCTGCCTTCACACATTGCAGAAGTTGATTGCAAATTGTTGAAAGATGGTTCGCGGAAGTGAACGCGGAATGGACGAGTTCCACCATCGGATACAACGTGTGCACCTAGTTCACCGCGTGGAGATTCAATCGCTGTATACACCTGGCCCGCTGGAACACGGAAACCTTCAGTTACTAATTTGAAGTGATGGATAAGTGATTCCATTGACGTGCCCATAATTTCGCGGATATGGTCGAGTGAGTTTCCGAGTCCATCGCCGCCGAGTGCAAGTTGCGCCGGCCATGCAATTTTCTTATCTGCAACCATTACGGGTGCACCTTCTAGTTTTTCAAGTTTGTCTACTGCTTGCTCAATAATGCGAAGTGATTGCTCTAGTTCATTTACGCGAATTAGGAATCGTCCATACACATCGCATGTATCAGCTGTTATGACATCAAAGTTGTAATTTTCATATCCACAATATGGTTGCATCTTGCGAAGATCCCAAGGCAGACCAGTTGATCGAAGTACAGGACCTGTAACACCAAGTGTTGTTGCACCAGCAAGGTCTAAGTAACCAATGCCTTCAGTGCGCTTCATCCATATTGAATTACCAACGAGCAAGTTCTCGTTATCTTTGAATGAATGGCGAAGATCTTTTACTGTTGCACGAATCTTTGCGAGTGCACCAGCTGGTAAATCTTGTTGGACTCCCCCTGGGCGGATATATGCCATATTCATGCGAAGACCAGAGATAAGTTCGAAAATATCAAGGACTTTCTCGCGTTCGCGGAAGCAGAAAATCATCGGTGAAAGTGCGCCAAGTTCTAGTGCGCCTGTACCGAGTGCAACCATGTGTGAAGAGATTCGATTGAGTTCCATCATCAAGACACGGATAACACTTGCGCGCTCTGGCACATCATTTGAAATTCCAAGCAACTTTTCAACACCTAAGCAATATGCAGCCTCGTTGAAAAGCGGTGACAAATAATCCATACGAGTAACAAATGTGACACCTTGTGTCCAGTTGCGATACTCAATGTTTTTTTCGATTCCTGTGTGCAAATAACCAATTCCGCATCGAACTTCTGTAACTGTTTCGCCTTCGAGTTCGAGTACTAGGCGAAGCACTCCGTGAGTGGAAGGGTGTTGTGGTCCCATGTTGACGACAACACGTTCTTCTTTTGCTTGTCCAATTTCTGTAACTAGTGAATCCCAATCTCCGCCCGTGACAGAGAAGACTGTTCCTTCAGTAGTTTCACGTGAGGCTGCATATGGATCTGTATATGTACTCATCGATATGACCTCCGTTCATCTGGAGCTGGTGTTGTTGCGCCTTTATATTCAACGCTGATTCCACCAAGTGCATAATCTTTACGCTGTGGATGTCCTTGCCAATCATCTGGCATAAGAATTCTTGTTAGTCCTGGGTGACCATCAAAAATGATTCCAAACATGTCAAAAGTTTCACGTTCGTTCCAGTTATTTCCAGCCCACACTTCAACGAGTGATGGGATATGTGGATGTGAATCAGGAACAGAAACTTCTAGACGAATTCTTTGATTATTTGTCATTGAAAGTAATGGGTAGACAGCGTGTAATTCGCGTCCTTTGTCATCTGGATAATTGACTCCAGATACTCCAAGGCACATTTCAAATTTTAGTTTGTCGCGAAGAATCATTGAAACTTCTACAAGTCGTGAAACTTTCACATGCAACGTAAGTTCACCACGATCAACAACAACGCGCTCAATTGCATCAGCAAAATCTGGGTATGCGCGCTCTAAATCATCTGTAACTGAATCAAAATAGCTGCCATATGGGCGCTGTGAAGAGCCAGTTGATTCGGCAGAGCGGACTAAGCCACCGTAACCAGAGGTATCCCCAGTTCCTTGCGCACCAAACATGCCGTTATCTGAACTCATTATGCAAGGAGACCCTTCATTTGATGAGTTGGAACTGCATTCATTGCTGCAAGTTCAACTTCCTTAATAATCTTTTCGCGGTTAGGTCCTAGTTTTTCATCATAGATATTGTCGTGTAATTTCAAAATTGCATCCATCAACATTTCAGGACGTGGTGGACAGCCAGGAAGATAAATATCTACAGGGACAACGTGGTCTACGCCTTGAACAATTGCATAGTTGTTAAACATTCCACCTGAAGATGCGCATGCACCCATCGCAATAACCCACTTTGGCGCAGCCATTTGATCATAAATCTGACGAAGTACTGGTGCCATTTTATTTGAAACACGACCAGCAACAATCATGAGATCTGCCTGGCGTGGGGATGCGCGGAAAACTTCCATACCAAAACGGGCTAAGTCATAACGACCAGCACCTGCTGCCATCATTTCGATTGCGCAACATGCCAAACCAAAAGTTGCAGGCCACAATGAGTTTTTGCGCATGTAACCAGCAAGTTTTTCAACTGATGTTAAAACTAAACCACTTGGTAATTTTTCTTCTAAACCCATTTTTTAGTCCCATTCCAATCCACCGCGTCGCCATACATATGCGTATGCAACGAAAACTGTTCCGATAAAGATTGCCATTTCAACGAGTCCAAAAAGTCCGAGACGATCAAATGTAACTGCCCATGGATAAAGGAAAACAATTTCTATATCAAAAATAATGAAGAGCATTGCTGTAAGAAAATACTTAACGGGAAAACGTCCACCCTCTGCAGCCTGTGGAGATGGTTCGATTCCGCACTCATACGCTTGTGCCTTTGCTCTGTTATAGCGAGCAGGACCAGTGAGTGCGGCAGCAACGAGTGAAAATACGGCAAAGCCAAATCCGAAAGCCGCAATCGCAAAGATTGGGATATAGGGATTTGAAGTGACGCTCACGTGTGAAATCTTAGAGTCGCAAGGCCTATGCCAATGACCGCTAAGCCTTTACCCCTCTGTGAACTGCGACAACTCCGAAGGTCAGGTTCTGCCAGCCGACGCGGCTCCAGCCAGCGCCTTCGATGCGAGCTGCGAGCGCGCTTTGATTAGGCCAGGCCCGGATCGATTCAGCCAAATAGATATAGGCATCGGGATTTGATGAGGTTCGGCGGGCAATAGCCGGCAGGGCTTTCATCAAATAATTCATATATATGGTGCGAAAAATGCGCCATGTGGGCTGGGAGAACTCGGCAACGACTAGACGGCCTCCAGTCTTGGTGACTCGAAGGGCCTCTGCGAGCGCTTTATCAACATCATTGGTATTTCGAAGGCCGAAAGAGATAGTCACGCAATCAAAGGTATTGGCCTCAAAGGGCAGGTTGAGGGCATCGGCCTTTGTGAAAGCCAGGTGTGGGCGAGCCTTTTTTCCGGCATCGAGCATTCCTTGGGAGAAATCGGCTGGGATTACATCAGCGCCTGCCTCATACAGAGGTTGGGAGGATGAGCCTGTTCCAGCGGCAATATCGAGAATTTTCATCCCTGGGGCAGGGGCGATCGTGGCCGTTGTCGCTCGTCGCCACGCTTTTGTCTGACCCAGGCTCAATAAATCATTGACGAGGTCATATCGCTTGGCCACTCCATCGAACATCGCCGCAACTTCATCGGGATCTTTGTTCAAATTGGCGCGAGACATAGCCATATTCTCCACTGAAGTAGGCTCATCCACAACTTGTTGAAAGGAATCGCTATGTCACTAGCTACAACAACTCTTCGCACCTCACTCTTTCCGCGAAGCAGCGCACTCACCCGCGCCCTCTTTGTTGCTGGTGGCGTCTTATTCCTTTCAGCCTTGGCTCAAGTGGCATTTCCGATTCCTGGTTCACCAGTTCCATTTACAGGACAGACATTGGGCGTACTTCTTCTAGCAACTTCATATGGTGCAACTCTTGGAGCAACCACATTTGCCGTGTATTTACTTGCCGGAATCGCTGGAGCACCAATTTTTGCAAATGGAAGTTATGGAATTGAAAAAGTAGTTGGAGCCACTGGTGGATATTTAGTTGGAATGCTTATTGCATCATTTGTTCTTGGAAAATTGGCACAACGTCGTCTCGATCAAAGGTTCAAAACCGCTCTTCCAGCAATGCTTATTGGAAACGTAATTATTTTTACATTTGGGCTCGTGTGGTTACAGCAATACACAGGACAAGATTGGGCTTGGACATTCAATGCTGGACTTACTCCATTTATTCTGGGAGAAGTTCTAAAGATTGCAATAGCGGGAACATCACTTCCAATCCTTTGGCGCTTTGTCCAGAAAAAGATTTCATAACTCTTATTTATGACACCTTCTATCCCCGTTACAACTTCGCGTCTAAGCGAGCATCTACCTCTATTAGATCTCTTACCTGAAAACGACCCAGTTGCATGGGTGCGCGGTGGCGATGGACTTGTTGGGTGGGGGGTATTTGCAACAACAACAGTGAGTGGGCCGAATCGTTTTGCTGATGCGCGTCACTGGTGGCAAGAGCAATTATCAAAATTTCAAGTAAATGACAGTGTGCATGCAAATGGCACAGGACCAATTCTTTTTACTTCTTT
>CAIZHT010000098.1 GCA_903932885.1 uncultured Actinomycetes bacterium | reverse complement strand
ATCCTGTCAGTGAAGAAGTTACAGGAATCGATTTAGTTCGTGAACAATTTAGAATTGCTATGGGTGAATCTCTTGGTTTTGATGATCCTGTTATCCGTGGCCATTCACTTGAATTTCGGATCAATGGTGAAGATCCTGGCCGTTCATTTTTACCCGCACCAGGACGCATTACGCAGTGGGAAATTCCAACAGGTCCTGGTGTGCGCGTAGATGCAGGCTTTAGAAATGGTGACACGATAGGCGGAAACTTTGATTCACTTCTAGCCAAACTTATTGTTACCGGAGCTACTCGTAAAGAAGCAATTGAACGCGCTCGTCGTGCACTAGCAGAGTTCAAAGTTGATGGCCTTGCTACTGCTCTGACATTCCATCGTGCAATTCTTGAGGACATTGCCTTCACCGAAAAATTTAGTATCTACACAAGTTATATTGAAAATGAATTTGTAAATGAGATACCTGCCTACGTTGGAGTCGAGCCTGCACTTGAAACACATATGGCACCACAACAATTGGTTGCTGAAATTAATGGAAAGCGATTTGATGTATTAGTCCATGCACCAGCACCTGTTGTAAAGCGCCATCGTGCAAAGAAATCTCTCTCTGGGGCGGCTGCGGGAAATTCACTGAAGAGTCCAATGCAAGGTACTGTCGTAAAAATTGCTGTCGAAGTTGGTCAAAAGGTGCAGGTGGGCGATCTTGTCATCGTTCTTGAAGCAATGAAGATGGAGCAACCACTCGTTGCTCATAAAGATGGCGTTATTTCTGATCTCACAGCAGTTATTGGCGACACCGTTGCAAGTGGCACTCGCCTCTGTGACATTATTGAGGCATGAGTAATACCGAACTTCTTTACAAAGATCCCCTCGCAGCCGCGCAAGTAGCTGCTGATGAAATCGCTAAGCGCACAGGAATCGCATCCCACGACATTGCACTCGTAATGGGTTCGGGCTGGGTTAGCGCAGTCGATGCTCTTGGAACACCCGTGTATGAATGTGATGCAGATGAAATTACCGGTTTCTTGCCACCTGCCGTGGAAGGTCACTCTGGAAAAGTTCGCTCATACGAAATTCATGATGGCTCAAAGAAAATTCGCGCACTTGTTTTTCTTGGTCGCACCCATCTCTATGAAGGAAAAGGAATCGAACCTGTAGTTCATAGCGTTCGCACTGCGGTAAAGGCTGGATGCAAAATTGTGATTCTGACCAATGCATGCGGTGGAATCAATAAGGAATATCGTGTTGGTCAACCTGTTCTAATTCGTGACCATATTTCACTTACAGCAACTTCTCCACTCATTGGTGCACACTTTGTCGACCTAACAGATCTATATAGCAAGAGAATTCGTGCGATTGTAAAAAATGAAGACACCTCTCTTCAGGAAGGTGTTTACGTGCATTGGCGCGGACCAACCTATGAAACCCCTGCAGAAATTTTGATGATGCGTTCAATGGGAGCAGATCTTGTTGGAATGTCTACTGTCCCAGAAGCAATTGCAGCACATGCACTCGGTGCTGAAGTTCTTGGTATCTCATTAGTTACAAATGCAGCAGCAGGAGTTACTGGCGAAAAGCTCAATCACGAAGAGGTTATTGCTGCAGGTAAAGCAGCTGCTGATTCAATGGGTGCGCTTCTCAAAGGGGTTATTCCGAAGTTACTCTAAGTCTATGGATCAAATATTCCTTGATGAGGTTGAGCAATGGATCGCCGATGATCCGGATCCAAAGAATGCCGCGCAATTACAACTTTGGCTAGATGCCGATGATGAGATAAATCTGCGAAAGTCATTTTCAGGATTTTTACAATTTGGTACTGCTGGATTACGTGGCCCATTAGGACCCGGTCCATCATGTATGAATCGCGCGGTAGTTGGGCGTACTGCTGCTGGACTTGTGGCATATATGAAAAAGCGTGACCTCACATCAGTTGTT
>CAIZHT010000097.1 GCA_903932885.1 uncultured Actinomycetes bacterium | reverse complement strand
TCATAGCGCAGATCCATTTCGCGTACTACCCAGGTAAGTGCATCTGATGCCTTCTTTGGATTAGTGATAATTGGAGTGATGAGGTGCGGTATACCTTCATATGCAGTGAGTTCTACTCGCTTTGGATCAATGAGAACTAAGCGAACATCATCAGGTGTAGCACGCATCAAAATAGATGTAATCATTGCGTTGATCATTGAAGATTTGCCAGCACCTGTTGCGCCAGCAACCAAAAGGTGAGGCATTTTCGCTAAGTTTGCGCAGACAAAGTTTCCTTCTACATCTTTACCCAGGGCAACAAGCATTGGGTGATGGTCTTGGCCAGCAACACTGGAGCGCATTACATCGCCTAAAGCGACGATTTCACGGTCAGCATTTGGAATTTCAATACCTACCGCTGACTTGCCAGGAATTGGGGAAAGTATGCGCACATCACCGCTAGCAACTGCATAAGAAATATTCTTAGCAAGGGCTGTAATGCGCTCAACTTTTACCGCATTTCCTAGTTCAACTTCATACCGTGTCACCGTTGGCCCACGCATAAAGCCTGTAACTTGAGCATCAATTTCGAATTGGGCAAATACTTCTGTCAGCGCTGCAACTACAACTTCATTTGCTTTGCTCTTTGCCTTTGCGGCAGGGCCCGTGCGCAAGAGATCCTGCGGTGGAAGTTCATAATTACTATCTGGCGAAAGCAGCAGTTGCTCTGGGCGCTTACCTTCAGTGGACGGTGTAACCATGGGAGTAATAGGAACGGGAACTGTGAACTCTTCATCAAAGCTTGCTTCGTCGAGTTCCTCTTCTTCATCTGGTTCAGGTTCATTCCAGGCGGCAACTACTGGTGTTTCAAATGGAGGCGTATCGGTAATTTCGAAATCATCATCGCGTTCTGTGCGCTCGGGACGCTTTGACCATAACCATTTTGATGTATTTTTTATGCGAGTCAATATTTCAGAGACTGGAGTTGCAGTAACTACTAGGAGACCAAAGATTAAAATCATGACAAGTACTGGATAGGCAAGCAGTGATGTCATGAGAGCAACAAGTGGAGTACTCACCGCGTAACCGAGCCAACCACCGCCGTGGCGCATAGCAGTTGCACCCGTACCCGTTGATCCATTGAGAAGATGCGCAATACCAGTAGTACTCAAAAATATTGTGAGCGTTCCGACAATGATGCGCCCTGTTGCTGCCTTTTCATCAGGCAATCTGAATAAGCGAAATGCAAAGTAAATTAGTACTAATGGAATGAAGAAACCGATACGTCCAAATGCTCCGTATACAAAAGAATAGAGAGCACGACCCACAAAATTATCGGCTCTAAACCAGGTACCTGCAGTTGCGGTGAGAGCCAGAATAAGAAGGAGAAAAGCAAAACCATCGCGTTGATGGGCCGGATCTAAATCTCGAGCACCGCGAGCTAAGAAGCGAACTGCCCCACCAAGGGATCGAGCAAAGAATTTCCAGATAGCCGAAAGCCCTCTACCTATTGCAGAGCCAACGCCCGCACTCTTTGCCTTTTTTCTCTTAGCCACACTGACGATAATAATTGTTTAGCAATTGCACGATGGCTAGGCGCGCCGTTGAAACTAGACCTCTATAACTACGGGAACAATCATTGGGCGACGACGATGTGTTGTGCCAACCCATTCACCAATTGTTTTGCGAACGATTTGAGAAAGTTGGTGTGTGCCATTTATTCCTTCAGAAACTGCGCGTGCAAGAGCTTTTTCAATCTTGAGTTTTACTTCATCAAATAACGCTTCATCTTCAGCAAATCCACGTGCATGAATATCTGGGCCAGCAATAATTTTTCCACTCTGAGATTCAATAACAACAACACATGAGATAAAGCCTTCTTCACCAAGAATACGACGATCCTTGAGTGAACTCTCTGTGATATCACCAATACTTTGTCCATCAACATAAACAAAGCCGCATGGCACAGATCCAACAACGGATGCTTCATGATTGATCAGATCTACAACAACTCCATTTTCAATAATGAGCGCATGTTCTCGAGGAACGCCTGCAGAGATTGCAATTTCTGCATTTGCTGTCAGATGGCGCCATTCACCGTGAACTGGCATTACATATTTAGGTTTGACGATGTTGTAGCAATACAAGAGTTCGCCTGCAGCGGCATGGCCAGAAACGTGCACCATCGCATTTGCTTTGTGAACTACTTTTGCTCCAAAGCGAGTGAGTTCATTGATAACTCTAAATACTGAATTCTCATTACCGGGAATAAGAGATGAAGCGAGGATGACGGTATCGCCTGCACCGACACGAATTTGATGGTCTCCATTTGCCATTCGTGAAAGTGCTGCCATCGGTTCACCTTGTGAACCTGTGCAGATGAGAACAACATTATCGTCAAAAGAATCGAGATCTTTAACATCAATGAGCAAGCCAGATGGAATCGTGAGGTAGCCCATATCTTCGGCAATCTTCATATTGCGAACCATGGAGCGCCCGATGAAGACAACTTTGCGGTCGTGTTTTGCCGCGATATCAATTACTTGTTGCACACGATGAACATGTGATGAGAAGGATGCAACGATTACTCGACGCTTTGTTGCTCCAATTACGCGATTGAGCGCTGGCATAATTTCGCGCTCTGAAGGAGTAAATCCTGGAATATCTGCATTTGTTGAATCAACAAGAAATAGGTCAACACCTTCTTCGCCAAGTCGCGCAAAAGTACGTAAATCAGTTATGCGACCATCGAGTGGTAATTGATCCATCTTGAAATCGCCAGTATGTAAAACAGTTCCGGCTCCAGTATGAATTGCGACAGCGAGTGCATCAGGAATCGAGTGATTGACTGCAACGAATTCAAGTTCAAATGGACCAATATCTTCGCGCATTCCCTCTTTTACTTCGCGAGTAAGAGGTGTGATGCGATGTTCTTTGAGCTTGGCAGTAATAAGTGCCAAAGTCAGCGCTGATCCATAAATTGGAATATCTACACGTTCGCGCAATAGATAAGGAACTGCACCAATATGGTCTTCGTGGCCATGCGTTAGAAATATTGCAATAACGTCACCCAGACGTTCACGGATGTATGAAAAATCAGGCAAAATCAAATCAATACCTGGTTGATTTTCTTCAGGGAAGAGCACGCCACAATCGACAATAAGCAACTTCTTCTTATATTCAAAGACGGTCATGTTGCGACCGATTTCAGCTAAACCGCCGAGTGCGACAATGCGCAATCCACCATCTACTAGAGGTGAGGGCGTTCCGAGTTCTGGATGGGGATGGGTCATTAGGAAATTGCTACGCCACCTGCGCGCAGATCTTCACGCAACTGTGCAATTTGTGCACCCGTTGCATCAACTAAAGGTAGGCGCGTATGGCCACCAGGTAATCCCATCAATGTCAGTGCTGCCTTTGTCATGATTGCACCTTGCGTTCTAAAAGTTCCCGTAAATACTGGAAGCAATTGTTGGTGAATCTCGAGTGCTCGCGCTGTATTTCCTGCAAACCACGAATTGAGCATCTCTTTGAGTTCGTTGCCAACAGTGTGACCACATACAGATACAAAACCGACTGCTCCAACTGAGAGCAAGGGCAAATTGAGAATGTC
>CAIZHT010000096.1 GCA_903932885.1 uncultured Actinomycetes bacterium | reverse complement strand
CTTGCAGTGACCGGAATTATCTGGAACTTCCTTCTTCGCCCAGATGGTTTTGTTAATGGGCTATTTGGTCGCGATATTGATAATGCGATTTCATTTTTTGGTAATTACGACATCAATATTTATGTAATTTTGACGATTGCCTCATGGCGTCATATTGGTTACATCATGCTTTTGTATTTAGCTGGCCTAAAGTCTGTGGATCTAGCACTTCGTGAGGCATCATCACTTGATGGTGCAACTGAATGGCAGACTTTTAAGAAGGTTATTTTCCCTGCAATGAAGCCGGTAAACATCATTGTTATCGTTATTACAATCATCGAGTCACTTCGTGCCTTCGATATTGTTTACATCATCTATGGATCTTCGGCTGGATTCCCAATTCTTGGAACTTTGGTGTTCCAGAATATTGCAGGTGAAGGCGCATCCATGAAGGGTGCTGCATATGCCGTAATCCTCTTCGTTCTATCGATCGGGCCAATCATCGCCTACTTACGAACAACCTTTAAGAGTGATGTCCAATGAGTATTGACGTAGAGCTTCAGCAAGCCGCTGTTAGGTACAAGAACAAGCAGAAGGTTAAAGATCGCTTCATCTCTGCGCTCATCGGCGTATTTGCGATTGTTTGGATTTTTCCAATCGCTTGGACTATCTGGACTTCCCTTCGTCCATATAAAGATGTTCGTGCAAATGGTGTGTTTTCTATGCCAAAGACTCTGAATTTAGATAATTACACACAAGCGATCTCGCGCATGGAGCTGCCTTTGTATTTCTGGAATACCGCTGCGATTACGATTCCGGCAGTATTTCTAACACTTTTCTTTGGCTCATTGATTGCATTCGTCGTTAGCCGCTACTCGTTTAAATGGAATGTTTCATTGCTGCTACTTTTCACGGCAGGCAATTTGCTTCCAGCACAGTTAGTCTTTATTCCGGTTTTCAAGATGTATATCACCCTTGGCAAAGCACTTGGAATTCCAAAAATTTTGTATGACTCTCATTGGGGAGTTGTGTTAATTCACGTTGCCTTCCAGATGGGCTTTGCAACATTTGTTTTATCTAGTTACATGAAGACCGTTCCGAAGGAGATATCTGAATCAGCTATGGTCGATGGTGCAAGCGTGTTTGTTCATTACTCAAAAGTGATGCTTCCGCTGCTTCGTCCAGCACTTGCATCTCTTGGTGTATTGATGACGACATGGATTTATAACGACTTCTTCTGGGCGTTGGTACTTATGTCCACAGACTCCAAGCGTCCAATTACATCCGCTTTAGGCCGCTTGCAGGGCGAATTTGTAACTGATTACAACCTCTTGGCCGCTGGCGCGACTATCGCAGCTCTACCAACTTTGATTGTGTTCTTCTTACTGCGTAAGCAGTTTGTCTCAGGCTTAACTCTCGGCTCAACAAAGGGATAAAAATGAAAGCAATACAGATCACCGAATTCGGTGGTCCAGAAGTCATGCAACTAGTTGATCTCCCAGATCCAATTGCAGGTACAGATCAAGTTCTTATCAACGTAAGTGCAATTGGTTTGAACTTTGCTGACACCGTGCAGATTCGCAACCAATATGTCACGCAACAAAAACTTCCACTTATCCCAGGACTCGAAGTAGTTGGCACGACTTCTGAAGGCAAGCGAGTACTCGCTTCGATTTCCGAAGGTGCATATGCCCAGAAAGTTGTGGCACATAAGAGCGCGGCAATGGAAATCCCAGAAGGCGTAAGCGATGAAGCCGCACTTGCTATGTTGGTTCAGGGGACAACTGCGTGGCATATTCTTAAAACTTTTGGTCACTTGGTTCCAGGTGAGAGTGTGGTTGTTCATGCTGGTGCCGGCGGGGTTGGAAGCGTTGCGATTCAACTTGCAAAGATGTGGGGAGCGCGAGTTATTGCCGTAACTTCATCTGATGAAAAATCAGCACTTGCTAAATCACTAGGAGCAGATGTAACTGTTGATGCAAAAAGTGCCAATCTTGCACAAGCCATGTTGGATGCTAATAATGGCAAACCAGTTGATCTCGTACTAGAGATGGTTGGCGGGAAAACTTTCGATGCAAGCCTTGAAGTCCTTGCACCATTTGGTCGTGTCATTGTTTACGGTATGGCATCAGGTGAAATGGCGACTCCTGTTAATTCAATTTCGTTGCTTGGAAGCAATAAAACAATTACGGGATTCTGGCTCGGACATTGTTTCGGGAAGAAAGAATTACTAGACGATGTGATTGCCCAGCTATTCATTCTGATAAAGAATGGAAAACTCAAGCCAATCATCGGTGCAACATTTCCATTATCTAAAGCTGGCGATGCTCACAGAGCAATCGTTGGTAGAGGCACAACAGGAAAAATCACGCTAGATCCTGCGCTCTAAATGTGTAATTTTTAGAATCGCCGAGATTGCCTGTACCCTCACTTATTGATCAACGCCCCCCTAGCTCAGTTGGTAGAGCGTTTCCATGGTAAGGAAAAGGTCACCGGTCCGATTCCGGTGGGGGGCTCGAAATAATCGCAAGATTATTTTGTAGGGCGGGATAGCTCAGCTTGGTAGAGCAAGCGGCTCATAATCGCTGTGTCGTGGGTTCAAATCCCGCTCCCGCTACGAGTAATACAAGCGCGAATTTCGCGCAATGAGCGCGCTCAGGTAACCTAAGCGCCTCATCACAACTGGTACGACAAACGATAAAGGGAGCATGACCATGGCAAGTAAGAGCGCGGACGTTCGTCCAAAGATCACCATGGCCTGCGTTGAATGTAAAGAACGTAATTACATTACAAAGAAGAACCGCCGCAACGATCCAGACCGCATGGAACTCAAGAAGTTCTGTCCTCGTTGCAAGCTTTCAACACTTCACCGCGAAACTCGCTAATGCTCAATCCCGATTCGGTCGGGCGCACCTTCAAGGGTGCAGAGACAATTACTGTTTCACAATCGCAAATCAATTCTTTTGCTTCTGTGCTGGGCGAAACTCAGACTGATGTAGCACCTCCAACTTTTTCAATTCGTATAACGCTGGATCAAATGCAGAAAATATTGTCAGGCTCTGAAGTAAATCTAGATTGGTCTCGATTAGTACACGGAGATCAGAGATTTGAAATCAATCGTCCAATAAAAGCGGGGGATTCACTTACCTGTTCATCTACCATTGAAAGTTATCGAGTAGCGGCAGGAAATGAAATCGTGACCGTGCGCGGGGATCTTTTTAGCGCAAGTGAACTTGTTGTTTCGACATGGTCGACTTTGGTGGTGCGTGCATGATTGAAATTGGCACAGCGCTTCCTGAGAGAGTTTTTGAAATAGATCGAGCGCTATTAGTTGCCTATGCAAATGCATCGGGTGATCAAAACCCAATTCACCAAAATGAAGAGTTTGCGCTCTCTGTCGGTCTACCCAATGTCATCGCCCACGGAATGCTGACTATGGCACTTGTAGGAAAGTATGTAACTGATTGGGCTGGTGGCTCTGCTAGTGTCAAAGAATTTGGCGCTCGCTTTGTAAAGCCTGTCATTGTTCCAGCAGGGCAAAAAGTGGACCTAACGGTGAGTGCAACTGTTGCCGAAATAAATGGAGATCGAATCTCACTAACTCTGTCTGCAACATCTGCTGGAGTAAAAGTCCTTGGAATGGCTAAAGCAGTAGTAACCCAATGAGCGTTCCAGATTCAATACGTCAATTAGCACAAGAGCGATTAGATGCACGTGCTGCTCGCGATTTTGCAAAGGCCGACGCTCTTCGCCAAGAGATTCTTCAAGCAGGGTATGAAGTACTCGATGTTGCAGATGGTTTTGATTTTAGAGTCAAAGCTCCTTATATAACGTATGCATTTCCACGAGATATTCGCCCTATTGATACCAGTGATGACGTAAGCGTTGCAATGATTATCGATGGCTTTACTGATGATGCAGTTGAAACAGTAAAGAGCATCAAGGCGCATGCCACCTGCGGAATTGTGCTTTTATGTATTGGCGATGCTGGCAAATTAGTAGATGAGATGGATGATCACACCTATCTCATTGCACTCAATGCTGGGGCTAGTTGGGGAGAGGCTGCAAACGCACTTCTCAATAAAATAAATAGTAAGTACCTCATTCTTATGGATCCATCGACTCGATTCACCGGTGATGCGATTACACCTGTTGTTGCTGAACTAGAAAAGGGTGAATATGCCGCAGTTGGGTGGCGCGGGGGACTGATCAATATTGATGATGAATGGCGCAGCGTTGATGACAAAGGTAATGGCGAAGTAGATGTTCTCTTTAGTTATTTCATGGGACTCAATTGTGCATATGTTCTTGAAGCAGGCGGATTCAATGCGCGCGCTATTTATTACCGAAATGCTGATATCGAATTTAGTTTGAAATTGCGTCACGCAGGTGGTCGTCTATTACAAATGGAACTTCCGCTTGAGCAAGGTCGCCATCATGGTTATCACGATGCTGAT
>CAIZHT010000095.1 GCA_903932885.1 uncultured Actinomycetes bacterium | reverse complement strand
TGCTGTGGTGTTGCACCCTTTTGTGGCGCATACGTTGCTGCTGCGCCATGTGCACCAAGGAGTGGAGACTGAACATCGACGAATGCAACAATGCCTTGAACCGGAGGCTTTATTGCATTCGATGAATCAATAGATGCAAGACGTAAAAGTTCTCCCCCGCCTTTGCCAATCTCATTTCCATCTTTATCTAGGAATCGATACCCCAGCGCCATAAGAGCACCGACTCCGCCATCAGTACTTGCAGATCCACCAAGGGCTACAAATATTTTGCTAACACGAGAATCTTGCGCAGCGTCTGCAAGCAGAATTCCCAATTCATAGGTGTGTGCATTCATGGGATCAAGACTGGCAAGTAAGGTAATGCCACTCACCTGTGCAAGTTCTACAACTGCAACACCTTCAGGCAAATAAAGCCAATATCCGTTACCAGCTTGTACGCGAATTGAATCAGGACGCGATTTTTCTATTGCTTCCAAACTTCCTTCGCCGCCATCGGCAAAAGGAATTTCGATAACTTCATCCGATGAGCGAATCGATAACCATCCTTGTGCAATTGCATGTGCGGCATCGCTACTCGATATCGAACCCTTGAATGAGTCAGGTGCGATAACGATGCGGGCCATGGTTCTATCTTTGCACAAGAAAAAACCCGCTAATCACTGGGATTAGCGGGTTTTTCTAATTACTTTTTAGCTGCAACCAGATGTGTTTCCACAACCTTCGCATACATAACAAGCACCTGACATACGCATCTTTACTCCGCATGTCATACAGAGAGGGGCATCTGATGTGATTCCTGAAATCGCTTCAAGAAGTTCAGTAGATGATCCGTACTCTTGCTTTGGTGCTGTTTCAATCTTTACTTCAACTGGCTTGCTAACAACAGCAGGGGCTGCTGATTGTGCAATAGTTTCAGTTGCTGCAGTGATATCAGGTGTGTATTCACCAGTTTCGAGTGCACGTGTGCGCTCTGCTGATGTGTACAAGCCCATTGCACTGCGTGATTCAAATGGCAAGTAATCAAGTGCTAGGCGACGGAAGATGTAATCCATCATCGACTGTGCCATACGAATATCTGCATCATCTGTCATGCCTGCTGGCTCAAAGCGCAAGTTTGTGAATTTCTCAACAAATGTTTCTAGTTGAACACCGTATTGAAGACCAATTGATACCGCGATTGAGAATGCATCCATCACACCGGCAAGAGTTGATCCTTGCTTACCGAGTTTGAGGAATACCTCACCGAGTGCGCCATCAGCATAAGCACCTGATGTCATGTAACCCTCTGCGCCGCCAACAGCAAATGATGTTGTTGTTGATGGACGTGACTTTGGAAGACGCTTGCGAACTGCAGCAGCTGGGTGTGCTGCTTCTACTGCAACATCCTTAGCCTTTGCTTTTCCGTCAGAGAGTGGTTGTCCAACTTTGCAATTGTCGCGATAGACAGCGAGTGCCTTGACGCCCATCTTCCATGCTTGGAAGTAAACATCTTCAACCTCTTCAACTGTTGCATCTTCTGGAAGGTTCACAGTCTTTGAGATTGCACCTGATAGGAATGGTTGGCAAGCAGCCATCATTCGAACGTGGCCCATTGGTGCAATAGAGCGTGCACCGAGTGCGCAATCGAAAACTTCGTAATGCTCTAGCTTGAGTCCTGGTGCATCAATGACATGGCCATTAGCCGCAATGAACTCAACAATTGCTTCGATTGTCTCTTCTGCATAACCAAGTTTGCGAAGTGCTGCAGGAACTGTCTGGTTCACGATCTGCATTGAACCGCCGCCAACAAGCTTCTTGAACTTCACTAGTGAGAAGTCAGGCTCGATACCTGTTGTATCGCAATCCATCATCAAGCCAATTGTTCCAGTTGGAGCAAGAACAGAAATTTGCGCGTTGCGCCATCCATTCTTATCTCCTGTTGAAAGACATGAATCCCAAGCCTTATTAGCTTCTGCCCAGACATCGCGATCAAGTGTTGTCTCTGACTTTGCAGATGATGATGCAGCTGCATGCTTGCGCATAACGCGTGCATGTGGCTTAGCATTTTGTGCAAAGCCTGCATATGGACCGACAATTCCAGCAAGTTCTGCTGAACGCTTGTAAGTAACACCTGTCATCAATGATGTGATTGCACCAGCTAGTGCGCGACCACCTTCTGAATCGTATGCAAGACCTGAAGCCATAAGAAGTGCTCCGAGGTTTGCATAACCGATACCAAGTTGGCGATAAGCCTTTGTTGTATCGCCAATTGCCTCAGTTGGGAAATCTGCGAAACAGATTGAGATATCCATTGAAGTGATGATGAGTTCGCAAGCCTTAGCGAATGTCTTTGCATCAAATGAACCATCTGACTTGAGGAACTTCATCAAGTTCAGTGATGCTAAGTTACATGATGAGTTATCAAGTGACATGTACTCAGAGCAAGGGTTAGACGCATTGATGCGACCTGTCTCTGGGTTTGTGTGCCAATCATTGATTGTGTCGTCATATTGAATTCCAGGATCTGCGCATGCCCATGCAGCTTGTGCCATCTTGGTAAAGAGTGTGCGTGCATCAACTTGTTCAATTACTTCACCAGTTGAGCGAGCAGTAAGACCGAATGATTCGCCCTTTTCTACAGCGCGCATAAATTCATCTGACACGCGAACTGAGTTATTAGCGTTCTGATATTGGACAGAAATAATGTCTTTTCCACCAAGATCCATATCGAATCCAGCATCGCGAAGAGCGCGAATCTTGTTCTCTTCATTGACCTTTGTCTCGATAAATTCTTCAATATCTGGGTGGGCAACATCGAGAACAACCATCTTCGCTGCGCGACGTGTAGCGCCACCTGATTTGATTGTTCCAGCAGATGCATCAGCACCGCGCATGAATGAAACTGGACCAGATGCAGTTCCACCTGATTTTAGAAGTTCCTTTGATGAACGAATACGTGAAAGGTTGAGTCCGGCACCTGATCCGCCTTTGAAGATCATTCCTTCTTCGCGATACCAGTTAAGAATGCTATCCATGGTGTCATCAACGGAGAGAATGAAGCACGCACTTACTTGCTGTGGTGATGCTGTTCCAACGTTGAACCACACTGGTGAGTTGTATGCAAATATTTGGTGGAGCAACATGTATGTAAGTTCATGTTCGAATATTTCTGCATCTTTATCTGTTGCGAAATATCCGTGCTCTTTACCGGCCTTTGTATATGTAAGTACCACGCGATCAATTACCTGCTTGAGTGACCATTCGCGATTTTCATGACCTACTGCGCCACGGAAGTACTTTGTTGTCACAATCATCGAAGCATTCACTGACCAAAAATCAGCAAACTCCACTCCGCGCTGTTCAAAAACAGTCTCACCGGTTTTCCAGTTGCTCTGTACAACGTCGCGACGCTCCCATGTGACTTGGTCATATGGATGCACGCCTTCTGTTGTATAGATGCGACTAATTGTTAAGCCTTTGCCCTTTACAGTGTTATGGGCTTTGACTTTTACTGGTCGGTTGATGACCGTCTCTGACATATGTGTTTCCCCGATTTCTTTAGTTGTTGCTCTTAATTTTTTGCATGTTTGTATTACTTACTGCATTTCGTGCTGGGGAATTACTTTGACTTGCTGAGGAATTGCTCGAAGGCAGAGCTCGCAGTAAAGCGATCTCACCTTCGAAATCTTCAAGGGAGGCAAAGTTACGGTATACAGATGCATAACGTAAGTAAGCGACCTCATCGAGATCTCGGAGTGGCGCAAGGATTGCCATTCCAAC
>CAIZHT010000094.1 GCA_903932885.1 uncultured Actinomycetes bacterium | reverse complement strand
CATGGGCTCACTCTCCATTGCAGATCCTGCTCTGTATAAGCGTCTTGAAGATGTCCGAAAATTCAATGGCGCTATTCCAGGGCCCTTTGAAGCATGGTTAGCGCTTCGAGGAATTCGCACATTCGTAATGCGTTTTGAAAAAGCACAGGGCAATGCCAAATTTTTAGTAGAACAGATGAAGAACGATAAGCGAATTTCTCGGGTTCGCTACCCTGGCTTTGGAGCAATGATTTCTTTTGAAATCGCGGGCGATGCCCAAGGCGCTGAACGAGTATGCGATGCATCGGAGATCATTACCCATGCAACTAGCTTGGGTGGCGTTGAATCCTTATGGGAGCGACGTCGTCGCTGGGAGATAGAGAGTGATGTTGTGCCAGAAAATCTCATCCGTCTTTCAGTTGGATGCGAAAACAAGGATGATCTCTGGGGCGACATAACTAAGGCACTTGACTCCATATAGAGAAATTTTCTAAGAATAAGAGTATTTTTAGAACATGGGAAAAGCGATTCGCAGATTAGTAGCAGCCTTTATGGTTGGCGCTGTTGCTTTCCGCGCGGTTGGCTCTTTTCTTTCATGGATTGAAGGACAAGAAGATTCATCAGCTGAGGCTTGGATCGATGAAGACGAATACGAAGATGCCTAAGTGAGTTCAGCTCAATACATTCCTGGCTCATGCAATATCGGATCAGGTGAAATTCGCCGCAGACAAGTTGTAGCAATAATTGGCACAATCATTTCAATTTCATCTTTTGTAACTTTGCTTATGGCGAGTGCTCCAAGAAATGCACGATTTGGAATATTTCTTCCACTCATGATTGCAAGTGTTGGTTGGGTCCAGTCACGAAGTAAATTCTGTTTGGCCTATGGTTTTGCCGGCACATTCAATATGGGCAAACTTGGTGATATCTCACGAGTAGCGGATGCAGCCAGTAAGGCAGCTGATCGCAAAACTGCAATAACAATATTGGTGAAGTCAACTGCGCTTGCAGCAACTATTACTTTATTGGTCGTCTTGCTTCCTTTTTAGACAAAACTACTTCCATCTTTTCGTGTGGCAGTAAGGCTTGCAACGGTCGTGACAGTTAGTACAGTGATAATTGTTCCAAGACTAAACTCAAGTGAAACTTCTGGAATATGAACTCCTACAAATTCATGGATTCCACCTCCGTGTAGCGCTTCAAAAATCATTTTCACACCGATGAAGGCAAGAATAATTGAGAGTCCTTTAGACAAAAACACTAGGCGCGAGAGCAGTCCTTGTAACAAGAAATAGAGTTGACGCAGACCCATAAGCGCAAAAATATTGACGCAAACAACAATATATGGATCTCGTGTAATACCAAAAATTGCAGGAATAGAATCTAAGGCAAAAACTAAATCAGTTATACCGAGTGAAATCAGAGCGATCGCAAAAGTCGAAAGATTGCGCTTTCGCATCATGGTAACAAGTCGATCTTCTTTCCACTCCTCTTCACCCTTTTCTTCTACCAGCAATCTATAAGCTGTATAAATCAAGAAGGCACCGAATATGAAGAATGCACCAGTGAATCGTTGAATAATCGCACTTCCTGCTGCGATAAATGCCACGCGCAAGACAAGAGCAAAGATGATTCCAACGAGTAATACGAGCTGTTGCTTAGTCTTTTCAACTTTCAGGCGGCTCAAAATAATTACGAAGACAAATATGTTATCGACCGAAAGAGCGTATTCAGTGAGCCAGCCAGCAAAGAATTCTTTTTGAGCCTGATCACTCGTCCACATCGGTAAAAAGAATCCAAAAACTATGGCAGCGCCAACATAAAAGACGGTCCAAAACGATGCCTCAAGAAGTGTGGTCTCTTTGTTGCGGCGCAATATCGCGAGCAAGAGATCAAATGCAATGACTGTTGCTAGCACGCCAATCGTCACAAACCATATTGTGTTGGATTCCATTACGCTATCCTTGCACAGCTGAGTTGATATCTTTTTCGTTTATTTGAGTGTTGTAGGAGGAATTGTGTCTCAAGAACTCGTAAATACTTATATGGCACATTGTGCTGATTTTGAGAATGTAGTTCGATCTATTGGCGCTAATGATTTATCTCGAATCCCTAAGCAAGGTGAGTGGTCAGCTGCCTATGTTATTCACCATATGGCAGATGCCGATATGCATTTTGCAACGAGATTCCTGCACATTCTCACTGTAGACAAACCTGCGATTGTTCCCTTCGACGAAGATGTTTATCCAGATCGATTGAAATATTCGGCTCGCGATGCCCACGATTCCCTTGCTAGCATCATTGGTTTACATAAAGTCGTAGCAAACATTCTCAAGCTTGTCGATGAAAAAGATTGGAATCGCGTAGGAATTCATTCCGAAAAGGGTGAGGTCACTCTTGCTGATGTACTAACTCTTGCAAGCAATCACACAAAATCGCACGTGGGGCAATTACAAGAAATTATCTCCATTCTTTAGGTGCTTGCACTTCTCACTCTCCTGTAATAGCGAAAACCCCTGGCACCATAGGTACCAGGGGTTTTATTCACCCTATGAGTTGTGATCTATTTATGCAGAAGGAGAAACTGATGTTGACGGACGTGGAGCTTTTGGCTCACGTGCCATCTTCTCTGGTCGAGTTGGCTTCACTGGCTCTGTTGGTTTCACCGGAAGTGCACCTAGCGCAGTAACGGCTGCATCACGAACTGCACTTGCGGCAGCGATAGCAGTTTTTCTT
>CAIZHT010000093.1 GCA_903932885.1 uncultured Actinomycetes bacterium | reverse complement strand
GGCATTAACCAGTTTTACGAGTTTTTCAAGTTCACGAAGTTGGCGTCCTTCACCTGCACGCAACATTCGATCGAAAAACGCTGGCATATACCTCACCTTTTCTAATCACATGGGCTTGCTTAGCTCCACGAGAATCAATCCCCCTATCGTAGGGGTTGAGCGACGCAGGCGGTAATTGCAGCCGAAACCTGTAGCCCGCCTGCGGAAAGCGCCCTCCGAGCCTCTCGTAGAGTCGAGCCCGTTGTAACTACATCATCGATTAAAACAATATCTCCATAAATTCTCACACTACTTTTCAGACCAAAAGCACCAACTAGATTCAATCTACGCTCTTGGGCATTGAGTCCACTTTGGTCTTTTACGCTTCTTTGATGAAAGAGAATGCTTGAATATGAAATATTCAATTCTTCGCAAATGAATTCTATAAAGTTTCGACCGCGCTTTCTTAGCGCTTTTTTCGATGATGGCATAGGGATGAAAGTAAGATTTGCAATATCTCCTTTATAGTTTTCTAAAACATGCTGCATGGCATCAATAATCAATATATCTGCACTTTTTCGATTCGCTTCCTTTGAGGCAACCAATATTCGAGCTGCGATAGGCGAATAAATAATTGATGATGTGACGGGGAGATTATCGACATGTGTCCTAAAAATATGTGGGTGCCATGAAAGGCGACATTGCGAACAAATGGTTGGACCTAATTGCATGCATCCTATACATCGGCTAGGAAATATTAGCGATGAGAGTTCTTGAATCAACTGCATAGAGAATTATTACAAGAACTAAGGTTTTAGAAATAAACCTGTAAATAGTTGTGGATACTAGGTCGCTGGTTTGAGTGTTATCAATCGCGCTTCAATACTTGATCTTTCTCGACGTGGAAGAGTCAGCACAAAATGAGCACCATGGCGTGGGCGTCCCCATGCTTCTAATTCACCATTATGCAATCGTGCATCTTCAAGCGCTATTGAAAGCCCTAAACCCGTTCCTCCGCGGACACGTGCGCGCGATGGATCGGCACGCCAGAAGCGATCAAATACTCGACTCAATAGGTGAGGTTCAATTCCAATTCCATAGTCACGTACGCCAACTGCCACATCATGTTCAGAATGCATAATGGTTACCTCAATAGGTTTGCCATCAGCATGATCAATTGCATTAGTGAGCAAATTGCGAAGAATGCGTTCAACTCTACGAATATCCGCATTGAGCATGATGGATTCATCAGAGACTTTTAGCTCCATTGAAGTTGAATTTTGAGAGGCGACAAGGGTCAGATCTTCAATACAACGTCTGGCTAGATTAACAATGTCAAAATCAACACCTTCAAGAACTGCTACTTCTGCATCAAAGCGACTCACTTCAAGCAAGTCTTCGAGAAGTCGCTCAAATCTATCGAGTTGGGCAACTAAGAGTTCTGCAGAACGAGAAACATTGGGATCAAATGATTCGCGAGCACTATGAATAATTTCTGATGCCATTCGCAAGGTAGTCAATGGTGTGCGCAATTCGTGGGACACATCTGAAACAAAACGCTGTTGAACTCTCGAGAGGTTTTCAAGTCGGGCAATCTGTTTTTCTAATGACTCTGCCATCTCATTGAATGCATGACCAAGGGTGGATATTTCATCACGTGTATGAACATCCATACGTTGACGAAAATCACCACTTGTAAACTCTGTTGCAATTCGAGCGGCTTCTCGAACAGGTCTTACAACTTGTCTTACTACAAGCCATGTAATCAACCCAATCAAAACCAGGAGAGCAAATCCTGTAAGTAAAAGTGAGCTACGGATTAGCTCCAAGGTTGTGTTTTGGCTTGCTAAAGAGATGAATAAATAGAGTTCATATTGGCCCGCATTGGGAACTTTTACTTTATCGCCAAGAATTATCACGGGGGTCGATATGTTTCCTGGATATGCGAACGATGAATACATCCATTGGAGTTCTGAGGATTTTCTTACCTTAGTCTTAAAACTCTCAGCAATTGAATTTGGACTCAAGAATTCGGAGGTAACTTGATAATCGTATTTTGTACCCTGTTGACCAGGAGTTTTTAGAAATGCAATCTGTCTCGCATTTTCTGTAGTTCCAAGACTTGTAGCAGAGGTGATTACATCATTTATTAGGGTGCGGATAATTGGTTCAGCTTCGCCTTGCACAAGAGCTAATCGATATTGAGCGTTGAAGAAAGTTGATCGCGCTTCGACTATTGCCGAATCCAGGTTTACTTGTTTTACACCTTTTGAGAGTTGATTGTTGAGCGCAGAGCCAGTCAGCCAAACTACTGATAATGAAAGCAATACTGTTGAAAGAATCACGCGAAATGCTAGAGAGCTACCTAGTCGAAAGTTCGCTCTTTGCATTTTATGAATGTACCAATGCTCCTGCTTTGTAACCAACTCCGCGTACCGTTACAACTATTTCTGGGTTTTCTGGATCGTGTTCGATTTTTGAACGTAATCTCTGTACATGGACATTGACTAGGCGTGTATCCGTGGAATGGCGGTAACCCCAAACTTCACTCAAAAGTGCATCTCGAGTAAATACACGTCCTGGCTCTTTAGCAAGGGCAACGAGTAAATCAAATTCGAGGCGAGTAAGTGAAATAACTTTATTACCGCGAAGCACATGATGGGCTTGAACATCAATTGAAAGATCACTAATTGCAAGCAATCCAGCAATATCTGAATTGGTTCGACGAAGACGTGTTTTGATGCGTGCTATCAATTCTGAAGGATGGCGAAAAGGTTTGACCATGTAATCATCTGCCCCTGCTTCAAGGCCAAGAACTACATCCTGGGTATCACCTTTTGCAGTCAACATAACGATTGGAACCATTGATTCTGCTCGAATCAACTTACATACTTCGATTCCATTGATTCCTGGAAGCATGACATCGAGTAGAACTAAATCTGGTGGATTATTTCTAAAGACTTCTAGAACTTCATCACCACGGGCAACTAAATCAACATCAATTCCAGCACCGTTGAGAACGATGCTAAGCATTTCGGCAAGGTCCTGATCGTCATCGACGACCATAACCAGAGTCATTGTTAGCTACCGTGTTCCCACGAGTTCAAGTAAAGATCTTGAGCTGGTGTTAGTACATCGATATGTCCACCCATGCTGATGAGTTTAAGTTTTGCAACTTCCTTATCAATATACGTTGGAACTTCATGTAACCCTGGCTTGAGATTCTTCGCCTCTTTAACAAGATATTCGGCAGTGAGTGCCTGATCAGAAAAAGACATATCCATAACTGATGCAGGGTGGCCTTCAGCTGCACCAAGGTTTACCAAACGCCCTTCAGCAATAAGAAGTAAGCGACGGCCATCAGAGAGTACGTACTCATCTGTTTGGTGGCGCATTTTTGCATTCTTGCTCTTTGCATTCTTTTCAAGCCATGCAACATCGATTTCAATATCGAAGTGGCCAGAGTTAGCCATGATTGCTCCATCTTTCATGACTGCAAAATGTTCATCACGAAGTACATCGCGGTTACCAGTAACAGTAATAAAGACATCGCCAACTTTGGCTGCTTCAAGCATTGGCATAACGCGGAATCCCTGCATCATTGCATCAAGTGCCTTAGTTGGATCAATTTCAGTAACGATTACATCTGCGCCCATACCCTTTGCGCGCTCGGCAACACCTTTACCGCAATATCCAAAGCCAGCTACTACGACAATGCGTCCAGCAAGTAAGAAGTTTGTTGCACGAAATACTGCATCGAGAGTTGACTGACCTGTTCCGTAACGGTTATCAAACATGTGCTTTGTATCTGTGTCATTGACAGCAATCATTGGGAAACGAAGAGCGCCTTCTTTTGCCATTTGGCTTAGTCGGATAACTCCTGTTGTTGTTTCTTCGCAACCACCAGTGATATTTGGAATCAATTCTTGACGTGTTGTGTGGAGTGTATTTACGAGGTCGCATCCATCATCGAAGACTTGGTGTGGCTCGATATCAAGTGCTGCATTGAGGTGTGCGTAATAGCCATCGCGATCAACTGCATTACGAGCAAATACGCTAATTCCATATTCGTGAACTAGAGCTGCTGCTGTGTCATCTTGAGTTGAAAGAGGATTTGATGCACAAAGAGCGATCTCAGCTCCACCTGCTTTGAGTACGCGCATTAAGTTTGCAGTCTCTGTTGTTACGTGCATGCATGCTGCAATGCGAATACCTGCAAATGGCTGTGACTTTTCAAAACGTTCGCGAATTTGTGCAAGCACAGGCATATTGCGCTCTGCCCATTCGATGCGCTTGCGCCCTTGGGCAGCAAGAGATGCATCAGCAATCTCGTGACGTGGAATAGTGGCGGTTACAGGTACATTCACAATCGTTCTCCTCTTGGTCAGGGAGATAGGTTACCGTCCCGCGTCAAAAAGGGCGCGTTTACAGCGCTTACTTACCCTTGATTGCCTTGAGAACCTCATCACGTACCTTCTCCATGCGCGCCTGCGTCTTCGCTTCTACATTGAGGCGAAGCAGTGGCTCTGTATTTGATGAACGAAGATTGAACCACCAGGTATCGCCATTGACGCTCAATCCATCAAGGCGATCAATCTCGACGCCAGATTGAGAACCATATTTTTCTTCGATTTTTTTCATCTCTGCAGGAGCATCTGATACAACTGAATTTATTTCACCACTTGATACATAGCGTTGATATGGCTTTAGTATTTTTGATATTGATGCTTTATTCGATCCAAGTGCTGCAATTGCATGCAATGCCGCTAGCGCTCCAGAATCCGCGCGCCAAAAATCTTTGAAATAAAAGTGCCCTGAATGCTCTCCACCAAATATTGCTCCACTATCAGCCATCATTTTTTTGATATATGAATGACCAACTCGACTTCGCAATCCTTTGCCGCTATTTTCTTCAATAACTTCGAGAACAGCTCTAGAAGAAATCAAGTTATAAATTATTGTTGACCCCGGTACGCGTGCTAATTCTCTTGCTGCAACTAAGCACGTGAGGTCAGAAGGATTTACGGTCTCACCGTTCTCATCTACTAAGAAGCAACGATCGGCATCACCATCAAATGCCAATCCTAAATCGGCATTATGCTTCTTTACTGCCTTCTGTAAATCT
>CAIZHT010000092.1 GCA_903932885.1 uncultured Actinomycetes bacterium | reverse complement strand
TAATTCCAACCGGCGAGCGCTGTTGCAATCTCCCCTGCCCGACCAGAAGGTGCACTAAAACGTAAACGTGTTTGAAAACTTCCAGGAGTTAAAGGTTGCGTGCTCCAGGTAATTTGTAATTTGCAATCCAATGCACGCTCTAACGACCATTCGACGTGCGCAAGCAATGCTTTGGGTGCAGCAAATATTTCTATCCAGCCCGAAACAAAATGCTGATTTAATTTAGCGCGTGCATTATTTGCACTTGCCATGATTCCTCCTGGCCTTGCATGCGGTGCACTTGCCTCTCAGGTGCGACCTTCCCCAGTCCACCTACGAGATTCCTACCGCTTTAACTACTGACCAGTATTAATTTAGGAGGGGGCAAATGATGCTCCTTTTGCAGCAAAATAACCAGATCAGCCAAATTAACAACTTCCGCTGAGCCTGAAAAGCGATGACCGAGATCTAGACAGACCCTAAACCTCAGGTAGACTTCTGGGCAGTCCAACGCTTGGCAGTACCCGTTTCTTGGCTCGGCCGGTTAATCCCCGGAAGACGGCTTTGTTCGGTATCGCTGTGAAAGAGAAAGACTGGCGCCTGTGGATTTCACAGGAGTCCCCACATACCGAAGGATAAAGCTCAATGGCAACAGGAACAGTTAAGTGGTTCAACTCAGAAAAGGGATTTGGTTTCATTGCAGTTGATGGTGGCGGAGCAGATGTTTTCGTTCACTACTCAACCATTCAAGGAAACGGTTACAAGTCACTTAATGAAGGTCAGGCAGTAACTTTTGACATCGTCCAGGGACCAAAAGGTCCACAGGCAGATCAAGTAGTGCCTAGCTAATTAACCGCTAGTTTCTTGCAAGAAGAGCTTTGGATTTATCCAAGGCTCTTCTTCTTTTTTGCAACAGCTTTAACTGGAGATAAATTCTCTCCAACTTTCCACGCATCTAAATAAGGCCACGGATAAAGAGTGCCTCGCCTAATCTTCCAATCCCCTGCTTTTGTGGGCCATGAAATTCCAAAATGTAAATGAGGAGATGTTCCACGGGCAGAACCAGAAGATCCGACTTTTCCTAATACGTCTCCGGCCATCACGCTTGCTCCTGGAACAATTCCATCTACAACGCTCAATAAATGTGAACCGTAATATCGCACACCATCAATACCAATAATTGATACCGACAATCCCCCGCGATCTTGACCTCTATTATTTTTACTGCTCCATATATCTTTCGAATTTACATCTTCAACTACTCCATCGATTGGCGCCACAAAAACGCAACCTTTTTTCGCCAAAATATCAGTCGCTGGATAATCATGGTGAGCCCGTGCGTATTTCACTGTGCAATCTGCAACTGGAAATACGTAGGTGAAATCTTCGGCTTTCGCTGAAGCGGTGCCCAGCCCGAGCAAGGCAATGGAGAGGAAAATCAAGATTGATTTGCGCATAATCACCAAGTATTCCTGCTCGCAACTACATATCTATGGAGGCGAACCTCTAAGATTTAGCGTGGGGGCGGTAGCTCAGTTGGTTAGAGCCCCGGACTCATAATCCGG
>CAIZHT010000091.1 GCA_903932885.1 uncultured Actinomycetes bacterium | reverse complement strand
CGCCCAGAACGTAGCGGCCGCCCAACGTTAGATTCATCATTGCGCGGCCCCAATAAAGTGCGTTAATACTTCACTTGAAGCAACTACATCGGCAATGATTATAGAAATATTGTCAGGCGCACCATTGATATAAGTGGCGTCGATAAGTGCCGTGATTGATTCATCTGCAGACTTCTTTTTCAATAAAGATTTTATCTCTTTATCACTGAGCACACTAGATAAACCGTCACTACATACAATAAAGCGATCCTCTGCCTTTACATCAAAAATTTGCAAAACTGGTGTCACGTTGCCATCTCCCATAAGTGCTTGCGTTAGCACTGAGCGCTGTGGATGATCACGAATATCTGCAAGGGTAATAGCGCCTTGATCTAAGAGCTCTTGCATAACTGTGTGATCGCAACTGAGTTGTTCAAAATCATTTCCACGCAAGCGGTAAGCGCGAGAATCACCAACATGTAAAAGAGCAACCTTCTCGCCGTAGAGCAAAAGAGCGGTCAAAGTGGTTCCCATTCCGCGGACTTCAATTGCTTCGCGTGCATGCTCACCAATCTCGCTATCAATTGTGTGCAAAGAATTTTGCAGAAGATCTTCAATAGAGTCTGAATCAATCTCAGTACTAGATAGAACAGGAGTAAGTGAGGCCAAAGTTTTTATTGCAATACGTGAGGCAACTTCGCCACCTGCATGACCACCCATGCCGTCAGCAACTGCAATCAACTTTGCAGAAGTAAATCCTGAATCTTCATTACCTTCTCGTACTAAACCGAGAACAGAGCGCGCAGAACTTTCAAAAAAGTATTGCGCACCTTTGTTACTCATAGAGGTAAGCCTAACGGTGCTAATCTTGCTTATGAAAATCTACGCCCACCGCGGAGCCTCGAAGGATTTTCCTGAGCACACATTGCGCGCTTATAACGGCGCTATCGCTCAAGGCGCGGATGGATTCGAATGCGATGTCCGTTTATCAAAAGATAATGTGGCTCTGCTCTGGCACGATGCCGACCTCCAGCGATGTGCTGGTGTTTCAGGGCGAATCGCAGAGATGAAGTACGCACAGATTCGCAGGGAATACCCAGAGATACTCACACTCGAAGAACTACTTGTCCTCGCTAGAGATAATAAAAAAGAAATAGCGATAGAGACAAAACATCCGGTGCCAACGGCAAACAAGATCGAAGAGAGTGTGCTCACTTTATTGAATCAAGAAATTCATAACGAAGAATTATCGATAATGTCATTTTCGTGGTTAGCAATCGAGCGGATTAAGAAATTAGCACCAGAACAGAAAACTGTAGCGCTCCTACATCCAAGCCATTCACGATTAATGCGTCGCTTTTCATCAGCAAAGAATTTAGGACCGAGTATTCAAATGTTGAGAGAAGATTCAACATATATGAGCGAATCTCGTGATTTATTTGTCTGGACTGTCGATAAAGATGAAGATATGCAATTTTGTGAGCGCAATAAGGTCAAAGTTCTAATTACAAATACCCCGTCACGTGCACGTGATGTACTCGGGTATCATTAGTCGGTGGGAACATACGGATACTTAGGACCAAAGGGCACCTTTACTGAGGCGGCACTAAAAAAGATCACTTCTGCAAATGATTCACTCAAGCCATATGCAAACGTGACAGCTGCTCTCAATTCAGTACGCGAGGGAAATGCACACTTTGCCCTAGTCCCAATTGAGAATTCTGTGGAAGGTGTTGTAGCCCGCACACTCGATGAACTTGCAACCGGTGAAGCACTCACAATTGTTGCTGAAGTGACTTTGCCCGTCTCTTTCGCTTTGATGGTAAAACATGGCACAACAGATATAAAAAGAATTGCCACACACCCTCATGCCGAAGCGCAGTGTCGTACATATGTCGCATTGAATTACCCAAATGCTGAAATTATTCCAACAGCTTCAACAGCGGCAGCGGCTGAATCAATTTCACGCGGAGAATTTGATGCCGCGATCGCAGCCCCTGTTGCAGCAGCTCACTACGGGCTAACAATAATCGCTGACAATATTGGCGATAACGATGGAGCAATTACTCGATTTGTATTGGTATCAAAGCCAGGAACCATCCCGCCTCGAACCGGACTTGATCGCACCTCCATGGCTATCTTTATTGGAATCGACCACGTTGGTGCGCTGCTAGAAATATTGACTGAATTCGCAAAGCGCGAAGTCAACCTAACTTTTATTCAGAGTCGCCCTACTGGACGCGAACTCGGGCATTACCATTTCATTATTGATGTCGAAGGCCATATCAATGATGCACCAGTTGCAGAAGCCGTAGCGAGCCTTCGCCAGAAGTGTGAAGATATTAGATTCCTAGGTTCGTACCCGCGAGAAAAGGTCAAATAAATGATCGACATCAAATTCTTACGCGAGAATCCTGATGTAGTTCGCGCTTCACAAAAAGGTCGCGGAGAAGATGTAACTCTTGTCGATCAAGTTATCGCAATTGATGAAAAGCGCAGAGCGGCAATCAACGAATTCGAGTTACTGCGAGCAGAGCAAAACGCGCTATCTAAATCAGTTGGCGGGGCAAAAGGTGATGAAAAAGCAAAATTACTCGAAAGCGCTAAAGATTTAGCAAATAAAGTAAAGAGCGCTGACGCGATAAGAGCTGAACTTGAAGCGCAAACTCAAGCAATTGCACTTCAGCTTTCTAATATTTTAGATCCGAATGCACCAATAGGAAAAGAAGAAGATTTTGTCATTCTTGAACATGTTGGTACACCTCGCGAATTTACTGACTTTGAACCTAAAGATCATGTGGAACTAGGAAAATTACTGGGTGCAATCGATACAGAGCGTGGTGCAAAAGTTTCAGGCTCACGTTCTTACTACCTCACCGGTGTTGGCGCACTTCTTGAATTCGCATTAGTGAACTATGCAATTTCATCCGCAGTCAAGGCTGGATTTACTCCTGTAATTCCTCCAGTCTTAGTAAATCCTCCAGCAATGGAAGGTACGGGTTTTCTTGGTCAGGCGGCAGAAAATGTTTACCATTTAGAAAAAGATGGAATGTATTTAGTAGGAACGAGTGAAGTTCCACTCGCCGCATATCACATGGACGAAGTTTTACCTGCAGAAAAACTACCTTTGCGTTATGCAGGTTATTCAACATGTTTCCGTCGCGAAGCGGGAACATATGGAAAAGATACGCGCGGAATTATTCGCGTTCACCAATTCGACAAAGTAGAAATGTTCTCTTTCTGTCATCCAGATCAAACGCTAGAAGAACATAAGCGTTTGTTGCAATGGGAAAAAGATTTCCTTAATGCGATGGAGATCCCATACAGAGTCATTGATGTTGCATCTGGAGATCTTGGCTCTAGCGCGAATCGCAAATTTGATATTGAAGCCTGGATTCCTACACAGAAGGCTTACCGCGAAGTGACGAGTACATCCAACTGCGCAGAGTTTCAGGCACGCCGCCTGAATATCCGTTTTAAAGATAGCGATGGAACTAAAGCTGTTGCAACGCTTAACGGAACACTTGTTGCAATTCCTCGCATGATTGTTGCGATTCTTGAGAACCATCAAAATGCAGATGGAAGTGTCAATGTTCCGCAAGCACTGCAGCCATTTTTAGGAACTAAACGATTTGAGTTGGTGTGAATAAGCGCCCCAAACTCATTGCTACAGATCTAGATGGAACCGTTGTAGCGCACTACGGAGAGATTTCTCAGCGCACCATCGATGTTTTTAGGCGCGCGCACTCAATGGGAATTGAAATTTTTTATGTAACAGGGCGACCACCGCGCTGGATGCCAGAGATTCAAGAAGCATTTGGAATTGGTAAAGCAATATGCGGCAATGGAGCAATGCTCTATGACTTACAAAATGCAAAAGTCTTAGAAGAATGGCTTATGCCAGTGGATGCGCAGTTAGAAACCGTGAAGCGATTGCGCAAGGCAATCCCAGAAATATCTTTTGCAGTTGAATCACATAATTATTTCCACCGTGAAAAGATTTATGTACCGCGCTGGGATGTTGGAATAGACAATATAGGTGTAGAAAAAATTGAAGAGATAATAAGTTCTCCTGCACTCAAAATGTTGGCGCGTTGCTCGAATCAAGAACTTACATCAGATGAGATGTTAGCAATTGCAACAAAAGAACTTGAAGGCTTGGTAACCGTTACACATTCCAACCCACATGATTCGTTATTAGAGATCTCTGCATTAGATGTTTCAAAAGGCACGACACTTTCAAAAATGGCAGCCCAACTCGGAATCGATGCAAAAGATTGTGTTTCATTTGGAGATAACCCAAATGATTTTTCAATGTTGCAATGGTGCGGCCGTTCATATGCAATGGCCGACGGTCATCCAGATGGCGCAAAACACGCAAAAGGAATTGCTCGCCCCCACACAGAAGATGGTGTTGCGATAATCATCGAGGAATTACTCGATCTTCCTGCCTGATATCAATCCTTAATTTTCAACTCTTGTGATTCTCGGGTAACCTCTCCCACGGAGGGCTCGCATAGCGGCCGAGTGCACCGGTCTTGAAAACCGGCAAACGAAAGTTTCGTGGGTTCAAATCCCACGCCCTCCGCCATTTTTTACTTTTGTGGCTGACTTCATAGCCAATAAGCAGAGCTATATCTAGCGCTCTTTTCACCCCAAGAGGAGACTGTCACCTTAGGAATTACTAAAGGGGCTAGGAATATGTCAGGTGTCTTTTCACCAACGAGAGCAAAGATTAAAGAGCGCACCCTGCGCACTGATAAGTATTGGCTACAACCGGCAATAACCTTTGGTGTTTTATTCAGTTTTGTTATTTACGCAACCTTTAGAGCATTTGAAGGCGCGAATTACTACAAAGACCATTTGATTTCACCTTTCTATTCACCATGTCTTTCTAAAGCATGTGTTCCTGAAGCAACGATTTTTGGTTGGACTCCAGTGAGCGCAGAAGTATTTAACTTTGCACTTTCACCAGCGCTGATTATTTTGATCTTCCCACTTGGATTCCGTATGACCTGTTATTACTACCGCAAGGCGTACTACCGTGCATTTTGGATGTCACCACCTGCATGCGCAGTTGCAGAACCACATACTAAATACACTGGTGAAACACGCGCACCACTTATTTTACAAAATGGCCACCGTTGGTTCTTCTATGCAGGTTTAGTCTTTAATATAATTCTTACCTATGACGCAATAATTTCATTTAAAAGCGTTGAAGGTGAATGGGGCCATATGAGCGTTGGCTCACTCGTTCTTGTTCTCAGTACAACAATGCTGTGGCTTTATTCATTGTCATGCCATACATGTCGCCACACACTTGGTGGCCGACTAAAGCATTTCTCAAAACATCCTGTGCGCTACAAATTATGGAGTTGGGTCTCTGTACTCAATCACTCACATCCGCGATTTGCTTGGTACTCATTAGCTGCAGTTGCATTTGCCGATATTTACGTTCGCCAAGTTGCATCTGGCGCCTGGACTAATTTCTACTTCTTCTAAAGAGAGCGATCATGACTAACTTAGAAAAATATAAGTACGACGTAGTCGTCATCGG
>CAIZHT010000090.1 GCA_903932885.1 uncultured Actinomycetes bacterium | reverse complement strand
GCTAATGGTTCGATAAGGCGCGCGCCGCGCTCGGAGTGATCTTCCTGCGTTCCCTTTCCAATATCGTGAAAAAGAGCTCCAACAAGTAATAGGTCTGGCCGGTGCACATTGCGAGTAAGCGCTGCAGCGCGCACTGCTGTTTCAACCATATGTCTATCAACGGTATGTCTATGAAGGACATTGCGCTGCGGTAGCGAACGAACGCTATTCCACTCAGGAATCCATGAAAAAATAATCTCTTCTTGATCTAACGCTTCAAAAACATCAACCATTGCACTTCCTGCACCAATGAGTGCAACTAAATTCTCACGCGCTTCACGCGGCCATGGTTGTGGTAGTTGCGCTCCACCCTCTTTGAGAATTACAGATAATCGCGCACACGAATCCAGTGATAGCGGCAAACCAAGTTGCGCAGCCTTTGCTGCTGCTCGAAGTCCAATAACTGGATCTGCATTCAAATCTTCTAACTCATCGATTACTACCTCTTGATGTGCAACGCTAATTCCGCCGCCGAGAGATGTAGTACGTGGCTTGCGAAGAATTCTGCCGAGTCCATCTTTTCCCTTGAAATCTAATCTGTGCCATGTTGAATTGAGTACATAGTCAACTGATCGAGCCGCACGTGCAACATCGCTCATCAACAGATCTGCGTCACCATACTCAAGGTGTTTCGCAACTAAATCTTGCTCCTGAAAAAGTAATCGATCGCGATTCTTTTTTGTTACCTCATGTAGTGATTCTCGAACGCTTGCAAGGGTGGATTCGGCCCAACTGATGCGCTCTAATGCAATATCAACGGCTCCGCTCATTTTTATTGCACGAAGCGCATTGATATCACGTAATCCTCCACGAGCCTCTTTCAAATCTGGCTCAAGCAAATAGGCCAACTCCCCTGCTCGCGCATGGCGCTCTTCAAGAGAGAGGCGCAATTCTGGAAGTCGCTTACGTGACTCTTTTCTCCACGAATCAATTGAATCATGTTGCACTGCGGCAACAAGATCGGCATCTCCGCATACAAGACGAATATCTAAAAGACCTAACGCAACTTTCAAATCATCATGCGCAGCATCACGTGTTTGCGCTCTAGTACGCACAGAATGATCAACACTTCTTGTATCCCACATGGGATAAAGCAACTTGTTCGCAAACTCACTGAGTTCGTCTTGACTCAAAGAATCATTATGCAAAATCAAAATATCTAAATCAGAACCTGGAGAGAGTTCCGCTCTGCCATAACCACCTACTGCTGCAAGTGCTATGCCTGATTGCCCAGCTTTTGGAGGAAGGGATGCGAGTGCTTCTGCAAAAAGTGAAGCGAGGTACCGATCGCTCTCGTTCGATCGGTACCTACGCTCACGTGTTCCCATGGTGGCACTTTAGGGGTGAACCCTAAATTGCATCCACTCCGCGTTCTCCAGTACGAACGCGGACAATTTGATCAACTGGAGTTGTCCATACTTTGCCATCTCCAATTGATCCTGTTGATGCAGCTTTGACAATGACATCTACTACAGAAGATGCATCACTGTCATCGACTAACACCTCCAGTCGTACCTTGGGTACAAGGTCAACCGTGTATTCGGCGCCACGGTAAACCTCTGTATGCCCTCTTTGTCGCCCGAACCCACTTGCCTCTGAAACTGTCATGCCATTGACACCATGTGCCTGTAGAGCATTTTTTACATCATCGAGTTTGAATGGTTTGAGAATTGCAGTAATGAGTTTCATTAGAAAGCACCTCCGCGTGATGAGCTAGACATTTCATATGCAGTCTCGGCATGTTCGCCCAGATCGATACCTTCAATTTCAACATCACGTGCGATGCGGAAACCAATGGTCTTCTCGATAATGAATCCGAGAATCAGTGTGACGATGAATGAATAAGCAGCAACTAAGCCAACGCCGAGTGCTTGCTTTACGAGAAGTGCGCTGCCGCCGCCATAGAGAAGTCCGTCAATGCCAACGCTGTTCACAAATTGGCTTCCGAATAATCCAACAGATAGTGAACCCCAGATTCCGCCGACTAAGTGAACGCCTACAACATCGAGTGAATCATCGAATCCAAACTTGTATTTCAGGCTCACTGCTAGCGAGCAGAGAATTCCTGCGATGAATCCAATGACAACTGCTGCCCATGGAGCAACAAATGCACATGCTGGAGTAATTGCAACAAGTCCTGAAATTGCTCCAGATGCTGCGCCTAGTGAAGTCGGGTGACCGTTGCGAATTTTTTCAACAAGGATCCATCCGATAAGTGCGCCAGCTGTTGCAACTTGAGTATTGATAAATGCAAGTCCAGCAATGCCATTTGCAGCAAGTGAAGATCCTGCATTGAAGCCAAACCAGCCGAACCACAAAAGTGCTGCGCCTAGGAGTACAAGTGGAAGTGAGTGAGGACGCATTGACTCTTTGCGCCATCCAACTCGCTTTCCAAGAACAATTGCCAGTGCTAAGCCGGCTGCTCCTGCATTGATATGTACAGCTGTTCCACCTGCAAAGTCTTCGAGACCTTTACCTGCAAGAAAACCAGTTCCTGTAACAGTGTCGCCAACTTTGTTACCGAATGCGAATACCCAGTGTGCAACTGGGAAATAGACGATAGTTGACCAGATTGCAACAAAGACTGCCCATGCAGTGAACTTTGTACGATCTGCAATAGCACCCGAAATAAGTGCTGGTGTAATAATTGCAAACATCAATTGGAATGCAGCAAAGACTAATAATGGGATCGGATAAATTCCACCATTATTTGTGAATTCGTTTACCTGTCCACCAAGACCAGAGAATGAAAATCCTCCATACCAAGGTGAATCTGCTGAGTGACCAAATGCTATTTCGAATCCGTAGATAACCCAGAGAATACTTACGATGCCGATAGTAATCATCGACATCATCATCATATTGAGAGCACTCTTTGTTCGAACCATTCCACCATAGAAGAAAGCCAAACCAGGTGTCATGAGAAG
>CAIZHT010000089.1 GCA_903932885.1 uncultured Actinomycetes bacterium | reverse complement strand
GGCTGTAATCAATGTTGTATCGGATGGAAATTTGTACCCCGTATAAGTTTCCGGCATCGTCTTTCCATACACTTATAGCGCCACCTTGTGGAGTTTTAGCTTTTTCGTTCGCTACGATTTTTGGCATATCTATTTCGTGATCAAATATCGCTTTTTTTAGATTTCCAGATGAATCGCCTAAATCGAAATCCTTGATACACATATCACTGGGCTTTGAACTGACCGTACATGGTGGAACTATAAAATTCAGCATCAACGCTCGTAGAGATTTGCAACGAGGGTCATCGACAGCAGAACAATAAAGTTGCTTCCCGCTGACATCGTCACGGCCCCATATTTGTGAATAATTCAATTGGCCAGATTCGATATCCCGAAATACAAAGCTAGACATGCCAGCTGCTGCTTGATTCATCTGCCATGCGGCTTGCGCAGGAGTGGCAATCGGAAGAACTAGTGCCGCAATAGCAAAAGCGACAGATATAAGTTTCTTCATTTCAATGGCCTCTCCGCCAGCAATACCGTGAGGCTACTATTCACAGACTTTGTCACATTGTCGAGTGAACACGCTACTTCTTTGAATACCCCTTTGGGCACTTTGGCGTTACCCCTTTGACCTTCACAACCTTCTTACCATTTGAACAAGAGATAGTCGTAGATACAACTTTGGCAACCGAGGTTGTGAATGCAAACTCAATATTTGGCGTTGAATAACTGAATTTCTTCGCAGCAAAATTCACCCAACCATTTTGTTCGACGATATTGGTAGATGGATAATCCAACGTTTCGCCGGCACTTGAGAATGCGCTGGCCTTGACACCACCGGGATTGACTTTCATTTTCAACAGGCAACGAAGGGCATCTGCGCGCATTGCAACCTGATAATCAACTCGATTCATCTCTATTTTTGCATTGTGATGCGCACCGGAAACTCTTGTAATCAATTTTTGGCCAACAATCTGCGGTGGGTTCATTTGATACAGACTTGCATTAGTTGAAACAATCCCGGTTAGGGATTTTTGATTTGAAATGCATGGCGACCACGTTGCGCCTTTGCGCCAAGCTGACTCGGGCATAGAGGAAACTTTCCATTGGCTATCGACACCTTCTATATCTGTGAGACTGTTTGAGATGACATCTGCCAAACCGAAGTTGAATTCCGCATCTTTGGGGTTATCACTGAGAATTCCCTCCCAGATTATGTTTTCATACTGTTCATATGATTGAGGACATACCACTACCTCATCGCCACAGCGTTTATATGCTGCCTTCAATTCTCTGACTTTGCTGATATCTGTAATGTTGTCAATTGCATAAACGGGTGAGGAGACTGATGCTCTTCCACCGATAACTAAGAGATTAGTGGATGCCGAAATTTTCTTTTCTTGAATTTTCAAATCTAGAATTTGTGAGGAAAGCCAACCTTGCAATTTGTTATCCATCTGCATCGATATTGAAACATTGGTCTCTTCATTGAAGTGACGCTGAAGGACACACAATCCCTTTTCGGTCCAATCGCACTCGCTACTATCGTCTAGTTCTCCTGAAGCCGGGTTGACGCCTAAGGCATCTGATCCTTCATTGCTCACCACGAAATCAAGTGGTTCAAATTTGCCGGATTTATATTGCACGGGGTGAACCGCGATTCTAAAATCTACCAATTTGGCCGGATTGAGTTTATTCGTTTCCATATTCTTTGTGACTAAATACGTGAGGGAAACTTCAGTCGCAACCTCAGATGCAGGATCCTTAGATTTGCCGGGAGGTATCTTCCATAGTGAAATTCCTCCACCAACCCCAATCTTTGCCGTTGCGTTAGCGGCAATCCTTGGTGTGGGAACTTCGCGAAGAAAAGTGGCTGGCACCATCTTTCCATCACGGCCTGTCATTTGTACTCCACGAATGCAGAAATCGGAACTCGTGGATTTCGCAGAACAGGGGGGAAGCATTATTTGAACTTTGAACTCATCAAGACTTGAACAACGAGAATCACTCAGCGCTTTACAGATTCGCTGCTTTCCATCACTCGTCATTGATCTAATGATTGAGCTATGTTCCATGCCGTGCTCAAGTATTTGGAAAACTATGTTTGATTTGGATGCATCAAGTTCGGGAACTGTAATCATTGTGTGAGCCGTTGCTGATGTAGTCGAGAAGAGGGCAGCGATAACTACACCAATCGCATAAACCATTTTTCTACCCGCGAACATTTGAATTCCTTCTTTCTTGGTCATCTAGCCTACGTTGGAGCATTACTTGACTTCGGGTTGCACGCACTTTTTGTAGTAATCATTTAGTAAAAACCGATCATCGCAATCACATGGTATTCCACGCATACGTGGATTTCACAGGGTCTAGATTTTCGACGTGGTCAAGTCCCACAATTGATTGGTTTCCCCTTGGCCATCACATCGAATAGATAGTGAAATTGAATCATTGAGTACGGCCCTATGAGTGGTACCACCTGATTATCAAAAAGTACTCACACGTACCCTTCTTAGAATTGCCACTATGGAAAGTACAAAACATCCACTCATCATTCAAGGTGGAATGGGCATTGCGATTTCTTCATGGAAAATGGCACGCGAAGTATCTATGGCTGGCCAACTTGGTGTGGTTTCCGGTACCTCTATAGATGCAGTCATCTCTCGACGATTACAAGATGGCGATCTGGATGGCATGGTTCGCTTTGCGCTCTCACAGTTTCCTGATCAGGATTTATCGCAAGAAGTACTTAGGCGTTTTTACCTAGAAGGTGGAAAAGAGCGCACGGCACCATATGCACCCGTTCCAAAATTGAGTTTGCAGCCATCGGACTTTGCAGCTCAACTTCTAGTTATCTCAACATTTGTTGAAGTTGCTCTTGCAAAAGAAGGGCACGATGGACTTATCGGGATCAATTTTCTTGAAAAAATTCAGTTAGCAACAGCCGCCTCAATCTACGGTGCGTTACTGGCTAACGTCGATTACATCCTTATGGGTGCTGGAATTCCAAGTGAAATCCCCCGAGTCATTCGTGATTTAGTGCAACACCGCAAAACCGAATTACCAATAGCTGTCGAAAATGCAACACAGAAATATCGTTTGCGATTCGATCCAAAAATCATCAATGGTGACAAATCTTTAGGACTGCGTAAGCCAGTTTTCCTAGCAATTGTTTCCTCTCATATTCTCGCTGGATATCTCAACAAGGATGTTGAAACTCGCCCCGATGGATTCGTTATCGAAGGACCCAGTGCTGGAGGTCATAACGCTCCCCCTCGCGGAAAAAATCCAATTGGCGAGAATGGACAATCACTCTTTAGCGAAAGAGATAATGCAGATCTTCAGAAAGTAAAGGCAATCGGTCTTCCATTTTGGCTAGCGGGTGGCTATTCGACTCCAGATAAAGTCCGTGAAGCGATTGACCTTGGCGCTCAAGGAGTTCAAGTCGGTTCATTATTTGCTTTAGCTAAAGAATCAGGTCTCTTGAACTCGTATCGCACAGAGATCCTTGAAAAAATTGAAAAGAATGAGCTCAAGGTGATCACTGATCCACTTGGTTCACCTACCTCTTTTCCCTTCAAATACATTGAACTTACCGACACAATTTCTGATCATGAACTATTTGACGATAGACGCAGACTCTGCGATCTCGGCTATTTGAGAACTGTTGTGGAAAAAAGTGATGGTCGAATCGCATATCGCTGCTCTGGTGAACCAGAGAGAACATATCTATTCAAAGAAGGCCAGCCAGGTGGAACTTTCCAAAAGAAGTGTCTATGTAATGCCCTAATGGCTAATGTTGGGATGGCTCAACATCGAATAGATGGCTACGAAGAACTACCTCTTATAACAATGGGTTCGGATCAAGAGGGTCAGAGAGAACTTCTTACAATTCATCCTCACGGTTGGAGCGCTCGAGAAGTACTCGATTACTTAGTGAGCCCTTCAATAAAGGTTAACGAATTTTGAAAAATTAGATCGGCATCGTAATCAAGCGTTGCAACGTGATAACTATTTGTGAGTTCGATGCGATTCTTATTTGTAGATGAAATTCCCTTCATAACAATTTCTGTATTTGAAACCGGCAAGGTGTGATCATCCACGCTATGAAAGAGTTGGACGGGCAGAGTAATCTCCCCCAATTTTTCGCGTGTAATTTTTAGCATTTTGAGAAGTTCATGAATACCCACAAGTGGAGTTGCGTCATATCCCCATTCTGAAATTCCAGGGCGTTTGATATCACCAGCTACTGCTTTGCGCATTTTTACAATACGCGATACCCACCATGCCACTGGAACCGGAACAAAGGGAAGGTGAATCATGGGATTGACAAGGATAATTCCGCGCAATTTTGATTGATGTTTCTGCGTTACATGCAAGGTGGTACCGCCACCCATCGACAAGCCGCACATGAAAATTACATCGCATTTTTGAGATAATTCATCTAGTACTTCTTCAACGCATTCCGGCCATTCTTGCCATTTCACTTTATTCAAATCTTCTGGCTTCGTTCCATGACCTGGTAACAAAGGAACTCGCACTGTGTACCCGCGGCCATTGAGAAATTCTGCCCAAGGCCGCATTGATGCTGGAGAACCCGTGAAGCCGTGAACAAGAATAATTCCAATCTTTTCGTTTGCTCCATTTCCTTGCGCGGCGAAAGATTGAAGTAATCCAGCAGGTGCTCCGTGTGTACTCATGAGATAAAGGTACGCCTTCTACCAATGTCTGTTCAATCACCTATCATCAGAGAATATGAATACTGCGCAAAATTCTGATGACGATATGAGCCGTTATCTGCATCAAACGACTTTTGTAGTTCTTGATCTTGAAACAACTGGAGCCTCCCCAAAAATAGGGGCTGGAATCACCGAGATCGGAGCAGTAAAGGTACGCGGCGGTGAAGTAATCGGGGTCTTAGAAACATTCATAAATCCTCAAGAACCGATCCCTGCATACATAAGCGCACTCACCGGAATTACTGATGAGATGGTTCTTGATGCGCCCACTATCGAAGTTGTCCTACCTACGCTCTTTGAATTTTTGGGCCATGAAGAAGAGTGCGTTCTTGTCGCGCATAACGCGCCATTCGATTTAGGTTTTCTCAAAGCCGCCTCAGCGGTCCACGAATATCCGTGGCCGAAATATCAAGTGATAGACACTGTAAAACTTGCACGCCATTTACTGACTCGAGATGAGGTCTATGACTGCAAACTTTCGACACTTGCACAATTCTTTGATACCCCTGTACAACCAACTCACCGCGCACTCGATGATGCCCATTCCACCGTTGCGGTATTGCATGGACTCTTTGAAAGACTAGGAAGTTTTGAAGTTGATACGGTAGAAAAACTCTTTGAATTTCTTGCAGATAAGAAGAAGCGTTTACGCGAGAAAATACCAAAAGAGTTTTAGGAAGAAATTTTCTTGCTTAGATCAGCCCACTTTTTTACCAGTGTGGAGGCAGCCCCGCTATCGATTGCAGTTATGGCTCGCTCTACGCCGATCTTCATTCGTTCATGTAATGAGAGTTCGAAGTTTCCAAGATAAGCAGCGATAGCAGCGGCAGCGTTGAGAACAACTGCATCACGGTGCGGTCCGCGCTCCCCCGCAAAAATTGCATGTGTAATTCTCGCGTTTTCAACACTATCTCCACCAACTAGCGCTGAGATTGGAGCGCGTTGGATTCCAAAATCCAATGGATCTAATAGGTCGCTCGAAATAGTTCCATTTCCAATAGTTAGAACTGAGGTAGTCGTAGCAAGTGTTATTTCATCTAAGCCATCATCTCCGCGAAATACAAAGCCATCGACTCCTCTATCGGCTAACACTTGGGCCATCACTAAATGC
>CAIZHT010000088.1 GCA_903932885.1 uncultured Actinomycetes bacterium | reverse complement strand
CTAGGGAATTATTCTTAGGTATGAGCCAAACATTGCACCCACATTCACCGTATTCATTAGCATTCAACGCCAACGAACTTTCTGCACGTTGGATCAAAGTAGTTGAAAGCGAAGTCCCAGAACTAGAGCACAGACCTGTCTACCAACTTCGCTTTGAATTCGCATGCGGTAAGAAGGTAAAGAGTGCGCGTGTTCGAGCAACCGCGCAGGGTCAATACCAACTCTTTATCAATGGAGTAAAGATTGGTGATGAAGAACTAACACCTGGCTCTACTGATTATGGCGTTCAGATAGCGGTACAAACATTCGCTGTTACAAACCTTGTAGACAAGAATGCGATCGTAATTCTCCTTGGAGATGGCTGGTTTCGCTCTGTTATGGGGGCATTTAAGCAGCCAAATAACTTTGGTACACATGTTGCTGCACTTGCTCAATTAGAGATTACATATGAGGATGGAAGCACAGAAGTTGTTTCTACAAACAAAAATTGGCGCGTAGGTACTTCTCATATAACTTCTGGAGACCTAATTCTCGGGCAAAATGAAGACCGTCGCTTGATCAATACTGCAACTTATAAAGCAGGTTTTGATGATTCTAATTGGGTACATCCGGAGGAAATCTCTGTTGATGCTGTGCTGGTTGCTCAGTTTGCTCCGCCAGTTCGTCGTACTGAGGAGATAGTTCCAGTCTCAGTAAAAAGAATTTCAAAAAATGTACAAGTTGTCGACCTTGGTCAAAATATAAATGGTTGGATGCGTTTATTAGATCTTGGCCCATCAGGTACTGAAATTACCTTGATACATGGTGAGGTACTAGATGCTAGCGGTGATGTAACACTTGACCACTTGACTCTTGAGTTTCCTGGAATTGGTAGACCAGATGCTGGTCAAATTGATCGGGTGATTTCAGCTGGGACTCCTGGAGATATCTTTGAACCACAATTTACAACCCATGGTTTTCAATTCATCAGCGTCGTTGGCCATCCAAAAGATCTCACTACAAAGGATTTGGTTGGAATTGTTGTTCACAGTGATTTGAAGAAAACTGGCTGGTTTGAATCAAATGATGCTCGCCTAAATTGGTTACACGAAGCAACTGTGTGGTCACTTCGCGACAATATGTGCGATGTTCCAACAGATTGCCCAACACGTGAGCGTGCTGGATGGACAGGGGATTGGCAGATTTTTGCACCAACTGCTGCATATCTTTTTGATGTCAATGATTTCTCACGTAAATGGTTGGCCGATGTTGTAGTTGGTCAGAGAGAAGATGGCGCCGTTCCAAATATTGCACCACCTGATTTCACAGGATCTTTCAAGGGACCAATGGCGCATATCAATGCATCTGCTGGTTGGGGCGATGCAATTATTGCTGTGCCACTTGCCATGTATGAGGAGTATGGAGATACCCGAGCGCTAGAAGAATGCTGGACCGGTGCTGAAAAATGGATAAATTTCGGCCTACATCGCGCAAAAACTCAACGTCACCCAGATCGTGAAAAGTTGCGTCCCGTTGCAGCGGCGCACGAAGAATTTTTATGGGATACCCCTTACCACTGGGGTGAATGGTTAGAACCAGGTGTTGATACAACAGATTTCGGTGTTCTACTCACCGCGGATCGTTCAGATGTTGCAACTCCATACTTACACCGTTCCGCAAAGCAGATGGTTATTGCTGGAAAAATTCTTGGTAAACCAGAATCTGTATTAGAGCACTACCGAAAAGTTGCCGAGAATACAAAGAATGCATGGCAGAAAGAGTTCATTACATCTGATGGATTACTCAATCCTGATACTCAAGCACATTATGTTCGAGCACTAGATTTTGGTTTGGCACCAGATGAACTTCATGACAAGTTTGTGAATCGACTAGTCGAACTTGTACGTGCCGCAGGAACACATTTAGGTACTGGCTTTCTTACGACTCCATACCTTTTACCAGTCCTTGCAGATAATGGTCACCTTGATCTGGCTTTTGAATTACTTTTCCAAGATACGCCACCATCATG
>CAIZHT010000087.1 GCA_903932885.1 uncultured Actinomycetes bacterium | reverse complement strand
TGGGCTTTGGCGCAAATGTCTTTCTCACTGTTATTGCAGCAACATCGGTGGGAATCTTTGGTCTTATTTTGGCTCTAGTGCGCACATCGCGCTCCCCTGCAATTACCCCTTTTAGAATTCTTGCAACAATCTATGTCGATGTTTTCCGCGGAATTCCAATGTTGCTTATTATCTTGCTCGTTGGCTTTGGTATCCCAGCGCTTCGCCTCAAGGGCGTGACTAATAACGTATTTATCCTCGGCATCTGCGCAGTCATCATTACATATTCGGCCTATGTCGCCGAAGTCATTAGAAGCGGTATTTTGACAGTGCATCCAAGTCAGCGCGCAGCTGCTCGCTCTTTAGGTTTATCTAACTTTCAAACTCTTCGCTACGTTGTTTTGCCACAGGCACTTCGCCGCGTAACTCCACCACTTCTCAATGACTTGGTATCCCTGATCAAAGACACTGGTCTTGTCTCTATTTTGGGTGTAACCGATGCTATTAGGGCCGCCCAAATCGCAAGTAGTCGAAGCTTCAATTACACACCGTATGTCATGGCTGCTGGAATCTTTTTGCTCGTCACAATTCCACTGACCCGCTATACAGATCGCACGCTTCGCAAATCTATTGATCGACAGAATGCCCAGGGGCTTGCATGAGCATTCCAGTATTAGCACTTGAGAAAGTACGCAAAGCATTTGGTAGCGAAGTCGTGCTCGAAGATATTTCAATCACCGTTCCAGAGCACACCGCAACAGTCTTTATTGGTGCATCAGGTTCTGGTAAATCCACGCTACTGCGCTGTATCAACTTATTAGAACAAATCGATGATGGTGTCATACGCCTCGATGGCGCAGATATCACTGATCCATCTGTTGATCCCGATGAGATTCGCCGCAAATTAGGAATGGTTTTCCAATCTTTCAATCTCTTTCCACATATGAGCGTTGTTGAAAATATTATTCTGGCTCCGATGCGCGTGCACTCGAAGTCTCGCGAAGAAGCAATTAGTGAAGCACTTGAATTACTCGATCGCTTTGGGCTTCGCGAAAAGGCGGAGCAATATCCCGATCGCCTCAGTGGCGGACAGCAACAGCGCGTTGCAATTATTCGTTCCCTAGCTGTAAAGCCTCGCTTATTGCTTCTCGATGAAATTACATCAGCTCTCGATCCTGTATTAGTCAACGAAGTTCTCAGCACTGTTCGTGATCTCAAAGAACATGGCATGACCATGCTTCTTGCAACTCATGAGATGGGCTTTGCTAAACAAGTAGCCGATGAAGTCTGTTTCCTAGAACGTGGTCGCATCCTGGAGTGGGGAAAGCCAGAAGAGATTTTGGAAAACCCTAAGAAGCCACAGACACAAGAATTCCTCAAGCGAGTCCACGAAGCGGGTCGTCTGTAGTGCTTGGCTACAACTTCGAAATAGTTGAAGGTTCCCCTAATTCGCGTGTGATTTTGCATGTCCCCCACTCTGCAACATTTATTCCACCAGATGTTCGCGCAGATATTCTCCTTACCGATTCCCAATTGAAAAACGAACTCGATTCAATGACGGATACAAAGACAGAAGAGATTGCACGATTAGCAGCCGGTAGATGCGAAATCAAACCGTGGCTTTTCATCAATAAATACTCACGCCTTGTTATAGATCCAGAGCGCTTTCCAGATGATCGCGAAATCATGAACAAAGTCGGTATGGGCGCTGTGTATCGCAAGACATCAACGGGGGAAGATCTACGTTCACCAGATTTTGCGGGCGAGAAAGAATTACTTGATAACTATTTTCATCCATATGCAAAGGCCATTACAGATCTTGTCTCGCAGCGTCTAAACAATGCGGGCAAAGCTGTGATTCTCGATATTCATTCGTATCGACCAGAACAACACGAAAACGCGGTCAATCATGGGCAGAAACGTCCAGCGATGTGTATCGGTACTGACTCATTTCATACTTCGCCCCAACTCAAAGAGTTAGGAATCAAATCTTTTGCACCTATTGGTGATGTATTTGAGAACGAGCCATACGCTGGAACCTATGTCCCCCTCAAGCATTATGGAGTTGATACATTCGTTCAAGCGATGATGATGGAGACTCGAGCAGATACATTCTTAGATGAAAATCTAGAATTTCATGCAGGGTCAAAAATAGTGATCGATTGTCTATCGAGCCTTATCGTAGGCGCGCAACTCTTGAAGTAATTCAAAACCAACCTTTTCATACAAACGCTTAGCTGGTGCATTCGCTGCAAAGACTCCTAAGCCAACTCGAGAAACGCCTAATGAATTTAGACGAGAGAGCATTCCTTGCATCAGCTCTGCTCCTATCCCCTTACCGCGCGCATCTTCTGCCGTAACAATGGAGGCAAACATGTGATGACCACTTCTCCACTTTGCAACTGTTCCGAGTGAGAGTAATTCCCCTTCACTACTGCGCACGCATCCCCAAAAAAGTGATTCGGGATCACCTGAGCGCACGGACAAATTTGGTGAATATGTATCAATAAAAGAATCAATCTCTGCGCCATCTTCGATTGTTTCTCCCAATGGGTATGTCGCATGAGGCGCAGTATCGGCTGCATAGACATCCCAGTTCCCATCGACGGTGTAACCAGGTGGAACTTCTGTCTTTGATCGACGAGTTACAGAACAATCATCCCAATCTGGATTCCAATAAGGTTTTAGTCCAAAACCCATGCCAAAGTATTTTTCGTCATAAATCGTTAGAGAGAGGTTGCCATCACTTCGCGCTGCGCTAGTAAAGAGATGGGCAGGACAGTAGAGATCAAAGAGTTCTGCAACCTTTGGATCATATGTTGCCCATTTCTGGGCAACTTCAAAACTATCGGTGAATTCGTAACTCACGCGTTAGTCCAAAAAGAAATCCAACAAGAAGTCCTTAGTTCCAGGAACGACGGAGTATTTATCAAGGTCGGTAATTCCCTCTGATGCAAGTACTTCGTCATCGACAAAGAAATTACCTGTGCAATCTGCAGCTGGGCGATTCAAAATTATGTAGGCCGCATCTGCCAAAATTTCAGGCGTTCTACATGCCGCAGTATCAACACCTGGAATCATTGCAAGGGCTGCTGTATCAATTGCCGTGCGTGGCCAGAGTGCATTGACGCCAATGCCATCGCGCTTGAACTCTGCAGACATTCCAAGAACACACATACTCATGCCGTACTTAGCCATTGTGTATGCAACGTGATTTTTGAACCAGACAGGTTTCATTGAAAGCGGTGGTGAGAGATTGAGAATGTGAGGGTTGCGGCCATCTGCAGCGGATTTCTTCAAATGTGGAATCACTGCTTGAGAAGTAAGGAATGTTCCTCGCACATTGACATCAAACATTAGGTCAAAGCGTTTTGCCGGTGTTGCCTCTGTTTTGGTCAAATTGATAGCGCTGGCATTGTTGATCAAGATATCGATGCCACCAAATTCGCCAGCGGCTTGCGCAACTGCAGCCTCAATT
>CAIZHT010000086.1 GCA_903932885.1 uncultured Actinomycetes bacterium | reverse complement strand
GTTCTAGCTACAAATACATCATCACTATCTGTTGAAGCGATGAGCGAAGGATTGAAAAATCCTGAACGCGTGGTTGGATTCCACTTCTTCAATCCTGTTGCAATCATGCCGCTACTAGAAGTTGCACGTACAACTAAGACAGATGATGCAACGACTGCAACAGCTGTAAACGTAGGTAGAGAACTCAAGAAGACCATGGTCATCACAAAAGATGCTCCAGGATTCGTCGTTAATCGTCTGCTCACTCGTTTTATGGGTGAAATTACAGATGCGATGGATGAAGGAACTCCCCCAGATGTTGCCGATAATGCAATGCGCTCTATTGGCTTTCCAATGTCGCCATTTGAATTACTTGGTCTAGTTGGTCCTGGAGTTGCTTTACATGTTTCTGAAACTTTGAATAAGAACCTTGGACCTCGCTACAAGATCTCTCCAACTATGGCTGCCATGGTTAAAGCTGGTATTCGTACCTTCTACATCAAAGATGACAAAGGTGGCTTGATCGCTAATCCTGAAGCAGTTGCATTGATTGTTTCTGGGAGCAATTCATCTACAGCAGAACAGGTTCGCTCTCGCGCACTCACAGCACTGGCGGAAGAAGCGCGCATGATGCTCGATGAAGGCGTTGTTGCAACACCTGCTGAAATTGATTTATGCATGTTGCTCGGTGCAGGTTGGCCAATGCACCTTGGTGGAATATTGCCGTACCTAGATCGCGAGGGAATTAGCGAAGCTGTGTGCGGGAAACGTTTTCATCAACCGGGAATTGCATCCCTTCCTTAAGGGAGCTGCTCCACTCAACAATTGATCGCGTAATATTTTGCGCGGTTATGCCGAGGTCTTGCAAAACTTCATCGCGTTTTGAGTGTTCCAAGAATTCAAGTGGAACACCAATTGAGTGAATTGGCACCTGCAATCCTGCATCTCTGAACATTTCAGAAACAGTGCTTGCAATTCCACCATGGCGAATTCCATCTTCAAGAACTACGACGCTCTTATAACGTTGCGCCATAGTGATTAATGATTCTGGCAACGGTTTTACCCAACGTGGATCAATTACTGTTACGCCGACACCTTCACGGTATGCCTGGGACGCTGCTTCAACGGCCATGTGCGCCATTGCTCCAATACTTACGAGCAATACATCAGCGCTCTCGCCGCGATACAAAACATCAACACCATCGCGTCGTTCAAACGCTGGTATGTCAGCAACTACTGCCCCTTTAGGGAATCGAATAAGAGTTGGAGCATCTTTTACTTGCATCGCTTCGCGCAGGGTTTCTTTCACGCGCGCACCATCTCGCGGCGCTGCAACTTGCAACGTTGGAACAATTCCGGTCAGAGCAAGATCCCAAATTCCATTATGTGAAGGACCATCATCGCCAGTAACGCCAGCGCGGTCCAAAACAAATGTAACTCCGGCCTTGTGAAGTGCCACATCCAAGAGCATCTGATCGAAAGCTCGATTGAGAAATGTGGCATAGACAGCGACTACAGGATGCATGCCGGCGAAAGCCAGGCCAGCCGCGCTCGTAACCGCATGTTGTTCAGCGATACCCACATCAATTGTTCGTTCCGGAAACTCTTTTTGAAACTTATCCAAACCAGTTGGTCCGAGCATGGCTGCAGTTATTGCCACAACATCTTTACGTTCGCGACCTATTTCAACTAATTCATTTGCAAAAATGCTGGTCCATGATGCCGCACTCTTCTTAACTGGCATTCCAGTTTCAGCATCGACAATTCCAACTGCATGGAATTTCTCTGCCTCATCTTCGATTGCAGGAGCGTATCCGCGACCCTTTTCTGTAATTGTGTGTACCAAAATCGGTCCACCGAATTCTTTTGCCTTAAGGAGAGCCTTCTCCATGGCTTCGATGTCATGTCCGTCGAATGGACCAAGATATTTCAAACCTAAATCTTCAAACATTCCTTGTGGAGCAACAATGTCCTTGATTCCTTTTTTCATTCCGTGCAGAGTGTCATAAATAGGACCACCAACAACAGGAGTGCGAGCCAGTACTTCTTTGCCCCAATCCAAGAATTTTTCGTATCCGCGAGT
>CAIZHT010000085.1 GCA_903932885.1 uncultured Actinomycetes bacterium | reverse complement strand
TGAAGAGATTGAGATAGGCAAAGAATCGGCGGCGATCCTTATCGTGTGACATATAAGAGATTGAATAAATATGAATCAATGTGCCCACGCCGGTGATGAGAAGCACGAAACATATTGAAAGCTGATCGAGCAACAATCCCGCGTCTACCTGGAATGAACCTACGGCTATCCACTCAAAGAGTTTTTGTTCTACTGCGCGCTCCTCTACTGGGCGTGCAAGCATCTGTGAGAGCTGAAGTAGGCCTACTGCAAATGACGATGCAGACATGAGTGTTGCAAAAATATGGCCCCATTTATCTGCGCGACGTCCTACAAGCAAAAGGATAAGTGCGCCAGCAAGTGGCAAGGCTATGAGATAGACAAGACCGTTATTGATTTGCATAACTATCGCTTCAACAAACTAGCATCATCAACAGATGCTGATCGACGAGATCGGTAAATTGTCACAATAATTGCAAGACCTACAACTACTTCGCAGGCAGCAACAACCATTGTGAAGAAGGCCATAATCTGCCCATCGATAGTTCCATTTATTCGAGCGAAAGTTACAAAGGCTAAATTTGCTGCGTTGAGCATAAGTTCAACACACATGAAAACAACAATTGCATTTCGGCGAACAACTACACCGACTGCGCCGATAGTGAAGAGGAGTGCTGAGATATATAAATAATTAGCGGCATTCATTACTTCTCCTCCTCCACGCTCGTATCAACTTCGCCAAGTTCAAATTTTCTAGAATCGATGACATCGCCGCGGGCTTTGAGTGTTGCACTCACAGATGCTGGCGCAGCAGAGCCATCAGGCAAGAGCGCTGGAACATCGACTGCGTTGTGACGAGCAAATACACCTGGACCAGGTAAACCTGCTGCAGATGCAAGAGATCCTGAACGGAAACGGTTGATTGCTTGTTCGCGCTGTGTTGGGCGAAGTGTTGTTCTTTGGTGATGCGCAAGAACCATCGCGCCTATCGCTGCAGTAATTAGTAGCGCTGAAACAACTTCGAATGGCCATACATATGTTGAGAATAATTTCTTAGCAATACTTTGAACATTGCCATCGAGATTCGCAGCTGTGAGACCAACCATTTCTCGGCCAATAGTTGCACGTGCAATAAGTGAGACCATCAAGCCACCAAAACCAAGTGCTGCAGTAATTGCAATTGGTCGAAGGCCCGGGATGGTTTCGGTGAGTGAATCAGATGAATCAACACCGACAAGCATGAGAATAAAGAGGAAGAGCATCATTACTGCGCCCGTGTAGACGACAACTTGAACAATTCCAAGGAAAACTGCATCTTGTGCAATATAGAAAATAGCGAGAATGATCATTACCCATGCAAGCAAGATTGCCGAGTGCACAGCTTTCTTTACGAGCAACATTCCCAGTGCTGAAAGAACTGCCATAGGTCCAAGAATCCAGAACATCACCGCTTCTGGGGTTCCGGTCTGTCCAACAGAGATAGCGAGATCAATCATTTTTTAATATCCTGTGATGGGTGAGAACCTTTTACCTCACCGCGGTAATAATTTGAATCATCCATACCTGGATACATTGGGTGAGGCGGCATCAACATTCCTTCACGCAATGGCGCTAATAGATCTCCCTTTTCAAAAATCAATTTTTCACGCGTTTCATCTGCAAGTTCATATTCATTTGTCATTGTGAGTGCGCGAGTTGGACAGGCTTCGATACAAAGACCACAGAAAATACAACGCAGGTAATTGATTTGGTACACCTTGCCGTAACGCTCTCCAGGAGACATACGATTTTCTTCGGTGTTGTTATCGCCTTCAACAAGGATTGCATCTGCAGGACAAGCCCATGCACAGAGTTCGCAACCGATACATTTTTCTAAACCATCTTCATGGCGATTGAGTTGATGACGACCGTGAAAACGCTCTGCAGTTGGCTCTTTTACTTCTGGATATTGGACAGTGTTGACCTTTTTGAACATCGTTGCGAAGGTAACCCAGAAACCTTTAAGTTGGTCGAAAAAGCCTTTAGGGCCATTCTGTTCTACTTGCGCAAAGGGCACATCGTTGACACTAATTTCGCGCGGTGTGATTGGTTCGATCTGATCAGGCATGATCGCCACCTTTCTGTGAAACATTGATGGATGAAACGTTAGATGGAAGTTCTGGAACAGCAAATGAAGGCTTAGCTGATTCGCTAATCGGAGAGTTCTTTTTCTTATTCTTTGCATTTTCAAAGAGAATATTTATAGCCATAATAATTATTACTAATCCGACCGCAAAACCCATGATGACAAATCTAGATGCACCTTCCATTGAAAGTACGCGCAGGGTTGCCACGACAAGGATCCAAAGGATTGAGACTGGAATAAGAACTTTCCATCCGAATTGCATAAATTGGTCGTAGCGAAGTCGTGGCAATGTGCCTCGTAGCCAGACGAAGATAAAGAAGAAGAAAAGAACTTTAAGGAAGAACCAGATCAAGGTAAACCAACCACCGAGCCAAGACTCTGTAAAGCCAAGACCTGGAAGTGCGTGGTATCCACCAAGGAATAAAGTCGTTGCAAGAGCTGATACGGCAATGATATTTACATACTCTGCCAAGAAGAAGAGTGCGAACTTATGTGTAGAATATTCAGTATGGAAGCCACCTACGAGTTCGCGTTCTGATTCTGCTAAATCGAATGGTGCTCGGTTTGTTTCGACAACCATTGCGATGCAATAAATAACAAATGATGGGAATAGAACTACGGCGTACCACCACAGACCTTGAGCAGCGACAATGTCAGAGAT
>CAIZHT010000084.1 GCA_903932885.1 uncultured Actinomycetes bacterium | reverse complement strand
AGTTCGTGAAGACATTCAAAGTACGCAACTTCTGGTTGGTATCCAGCTTCGATCAAAGTTTCAAAACCGTACATAACGAGTTGTGAAGCGCCACCGCAGAGAACTGATTGCTCTCCGAATAGATCTGTTTCGCACTCTTCTGTAAATGTTGTAAGGATTCCACCGGCGCGAAGTCCACCGATTCCCTTTGCATATGAAAGTGTGAGTGGCCATGCATTACCTGTTGAATCTTGCTCAACTGCAACGATTACTGGAACTCCACGACCTGCAGAATATTCACGACGTACCAAGTGACCTGGGCCCTTTGGAGCAACCATACAAACATCAACATTTGCAGGTGGTGTGATGTAACCAAAACGAATATTGAAACCATGGCCAAAGAAAAGCGCATCGCCATCTTTGAGGTTTGGAAGAATTGATTCAGTGTAAATGTGGCGCTGAACATGGTCAGGTGCCAAAATCATGATGACAGTTGCTTCTTTGACTGCATCAGCAACGCTTACAACGCGAAGACCTTCAGCCTCTGCTTTTGCGCGAGATGCAGAACCATCTTTGAGACCAACGCGAACATCAACTCCAGAGTCGCGCAGGCTAAGTGCATGTGCGTGACCTTGTGAGCCGTAACCGATAATCGCGACCTTGCGACCTTGGATGATTGATAGATCTGCATCCTCTTCGTGATACATCGTTGCCACGGTTTTCTCCTTTTTATCTTTATTCGGTTGGTTGATAGTTAGTTCTGGTAATCCGCCTGAACGCCATTGGCGATCGGAATTCCTGAGGTGCTAAGGGTACGCTCTGAAAGAGTGACGCTGCCACGCTCTAAAGCGATCAAGCCCGATTGAACGAGTTCACGAATGCCGAAGCGCTCTAGTGCTGAGAGTAAATCAGCGATTTTTGCCGTATCCCCTGTCGCTTCAATAGTGATTGAAGTCGCATCTTCATCGACAATCTTTGCCTCATATGTTTCAACGACTGCTTCAACATCAAAGCGATTCTTTGGTGTTGCTGAGATTTTCACCATCAAAAGTTCGGCTTGAACTGATTTGTTATCGACAACTTCGGCAATATGAATAACGTTGACTAACTTATCGAGTTGGCGAATCACTTGTTCTAATGGATGTCCTTCAACATTGATCACAATTGTCATTCGAGAAATAAGTGGGTTCTCTGTTGGTCCAACTGCGAGTGAATCAATGTTGTAACCACGTCGCGAGAAAAGACCTGATACGCGAGCAAGTACACCAGGTGAGTTTTCAACGAGAACTGAAAGCGTATGTTTACTCATTAGAGCTCCTGTGAATCCCAGTCGGGCGCAAGTTCTCGCGCGATCATGATGTCATCGTTAGATGTACCTGCTGCAACCATTGGCCACACCATTGCATCGCGGAAAACTCTGAAATCAACAACAACAGGTTGGTCATTGATTGACATTGCCTTCTCGATTGTCTTATCTACATCTTCTGGACGCTCACAACTCAAACCAACACAACCCATTGCTTCTGCAAGCATTGGGAAATTTGGCACACGCTTTGATTCAAGGCTTGTATTTGAATAACGACCTTCATAGAAGAGTGTCTGCCACTGGCGCACCATTCCAAGTGATTCGTTATTGATAATCGCAACCTTGATCGGAATGTTATTGAGCGCACAGGTAACAAGTTCTTGATTAGTCATTTGGAAACAACCATCACCATCGATAGCCCACACTGTTGTATCAGGTGCCCCAACTTTTGCACCCATTGCAGCAGGAACTGAATAGCCCATTGTTCCAAGACCGCCAGAGTTGAGCCATGTGCGTGGTTTTTCGTATGAAACAAATTGCGATGCCCACATTTGGTGTTGTCCAACGCCAGCAACGTAAATTGCATCTGGTCCTGCAATCTTTCCAAGACGCTCAATTACATATTGTGGAGATACAGAACCATCGGCAGGTGTGTCATAACCCAATGGATATGTGCTGCGCAATGAATTCATCTGGCGCAACCATGGGGTTAGGTCTGGACGGTTCTTCTCAAGTGCTTTCTTGAGTGCAGGAATCAATGCAGAAATAGTCTCTTTTACATCACCAACGATTGGAACATCTGCATATCGATTTTTACCAATTTCGGCAGGATCGATATCGGCATGAATCACTTTTGCATTCGTTGCAAAGGTCGAAAGTTTTCCAGTTACGCGGTCATCAAAGCGTGCACCTAATGTGATGAGGAGGTCTGCCTTTTGAAGCGCAGTAACAGCAGCAACAGTTCCGTGCATTCCTGGCATACCAAGATGCAGAGTATGGCTATCTGGAAATGCACCGCGTGCCATCAGGGTTGTTACAACTGGTGCGCCAAGGAGTTCAGCTAATTGCAAAAGCTCACGATTGGCATTTGCTTTGATAACTCCACCACCGACATAGAAAACTGGCTTTGATGATTGGGTGATGAGCGCTGCAGCATCTGCAATAGCGCCGCTATCTGGAGTGAGTTGTGGGTGGTAGCCAGGTAAATTTATAGAAGTTGGCCAAACAAAATTAGTCTCTTTTTGCAGCGCATCCTTGGAAATATCTACAAGGACAGGACCAGGACGACCAGAACTTGCAATATGAAATGCCTCTGCAATCGCGCGAGGAATGTCATCGGGATTAGTCACTAAATAGTTGTGCTTTGTAAAAGGCATTGTGATTCCGCGAATATCTGCCTCTTGAAATGCATCAGTACCAATAGCAGCCGATGGAACTTGACCAGTGATTGCAACCATTGGAACTGAATCCATTGCAGCATCTGCAAGTGGTGTTACAAGGTTTGTTGCACCAGGACCTGATGTTGCAATACAGACACCAACTCGCCCAGTAACTTGGGCATATCCAGTTGCTGCATGTCCTGCTCCTTGTTCATGGCGAACCAAGATGTGGCGAATTGAGCTATCAAAGATCGGATCGTAAGCAGGAAGAATTGCGCCACCAGGAATTCCAAACATCACATCGACGCCGGCTGATTCCAAAGATTTGACGAGTGAAGTCGCTCCATTCATCGCTTTGCTCATTGTCCGCTCCTTTCCTTCTTTGAATTGCTGGGTAAATAAAAAATCCCTCAGATCAACTGAGGGAGCGCGAGATCGACTAACTGATCACGCGCTACTAAATCACCACCACAATTGCTGTTGAGAACATGGCCTTATTCTCCAATACAGGCTTCATTGCGTCAACCCCAATATTGCGCATCTCACAATTTGAGCCGAAATTAGTCGCAGACGGCACCCTTGGAAGCCGATCCGACAAGTTTTGAATACTTCGCAAGAACGCCCCGAGTGTACTTATGGGTAAGTGGCTTCCATCCAACTTTTCTAGCTTCGAGTTCGGCAGCATCAACTAAGAGGTCGAGTGTTCGCTTTGTTGTATTGATGCGAACGCGATCGCCATCTTTTATAAATGCAATTGGTCCACCATCGACTGCTTCAGGTGCAACGTGACCAACACATAATCCAGTTGATCCACCAGAGAATCGACCATCAGTAATAAGTAAGGTTGATTTACCGAGTCCCGCACCTTTGATTGCGCCAGTAATCATTAACATTTCTCGCATTCCAGGACCACCCTTTGGTCCTTCATAACGAATAACCACAACATCGCCTGCAACGATTGTTCCATTTTGAACTGCATCCATTGCCGCTTGTTCGCGTTCAAAGACGCGAGCGGGTCCTTCGAATTCTTCAATTCCAATACCTGCGGTTTTACACACTGCGCCATCACTTGCAAGTGTTCCACCAAGAATTGTGATTCCAATATCTGTCGATATTGGTGATGAAATTGCCCGCAAAATTTGTCCATCTGGGTCTGGTGGAGCAATATCTTTTAGATTCTCAGCCATTGTTTTTCCAGTAACAGTCAAAACATCACCATGCAATAGACCTGAATCGAGAAGACCTTTGAGTACAACAGGAATTCCACCGACCTTATCGACATCGCTCATTACAAATCGACCAAATGGCTTGAGATCTCCCAGTAGTGGAACTTTGGAACCAATACGGTGGAAATCATTGAGTTCTAGATCTACTCGAGCTTCATTGGCAATAGCTAGTAAATGCAAAACAGCGTTTGTGGATCCGCCTAGCGCCATCAAAATTGTGATTGCATTTTCAAATGCTTGCTTCGACAAAATATCGCGCGTAGTAATTCCTTGGCGAATGAGTTCGACAACGGCAGCACCTGATGCAATTGCATATGTATCGCGTCGACGATCGACAGCTGGTGGGGCGGCAGATCCTGGCAATGAAAGACCGATTGCTTCGCCAATACTGGCCATTGTGTTTGCTGTGTACATGCCACCGCATGCACCTTCACCAGGACAAATTGCTCGCTCAATTTGGTCTACACGATCTTGTGTAATCAATCCACGAGCGCATGCTCCTACTGCTTCAAATGCATCAATAATGGTTACATCTTTGCCATCTACTTGGCCAGGAAGTGTTGATCCTGCATAAACAAAAACACTGGCAACATCAATACGCGCTGCTGCCATCATCATTCCTGGAAGTGATTTATCGCATCCTGCAAAAGTAACCATTCCATCGAGGCGCTCTGCTTGCATCACAGTTTCAACTGAATCTGCAATTACTTCTCTCGACACTAATGAGAAGTGCATTCCTTCGTGACCCATTGAAATTCCATCAGATACTGAAATAGTTCCAAATTGCATAGGGAAACCACCTGCATCGATAACACCTTGCTTTGAAGCTTTAGCTAAGCGATCAAGTGAAAGATTGCACGGAGTAATTTCATTCCACGATGATGCAATTCCAATTTGTGGTTTGACCCAATCGTCATCACCCATTCCAACAGCGCGCAACATTCCACGTGCTGGTGCTCGCTCTAGACCATCAGTAACGATTCCAGAGCGCGGTTTCATATTCGACATAGTAGAAGTTTAGCCTCTCAGTAATTATCTAGGCTTGGCCTAAGAAGGAAAGCAATAATTCACGTACGCGGGCTGCATCTGCTTGGCCTTTTGTCTCTTTCATGATCGCACCGATAAGTGCCCCTGCAGCAGGTAGATGACCATTGCGAACTTTCTCTGCAGTCTCTGGTTGTTCAGCACATGCCTTTTCAATTGCAGCCATGAGGGCTGAATCATCGTTGACAACTTTGATACCACGAGCAGAGATAACTGCAGCTGGTTTTCCTTCTCCAGCAATAACACCTTCAACAACTTGGCGTGCAAGTTTGTCGGTGAGTTCACCCTTTGCCACAAGTGCCACAATTTCTGCAACATCAGTTGGTGTAATTGCTAACTCTTTTACTGAAACGTTTTGCTCATTAGCAATGCGTGAGATCTCTCCAAGCCACCAACTGCGCGCCTTTGTGGGATCGCTACCCAAAATTACTGTCGCTTCCACTGTGTCGAGTAGATCTGCATTAATCATTGCAGCCATCTCTTTATCTGGTACAGACCACTCTTCTTGTAAACGCTTACGGTGGACAGAAGGGCGCTCTGGAAGTTGTGCGCGGAGTTCTTCAATCCATTTTGCATCTGGTTCTACTGGAACTAAATCCGGTTCTGGGAAATAGCGATAATCCTCTGCTTGTTCTTTTGAGCGACCTGAGCGAGTTAGTCCTGACTCTTCTTGGAAGTGTCGAGTCTCTTGAACTACGCGCTCCCCTTTATTGAGTAGCTCTGCATGGCGAATCATTTCACCGCGAACAGCGCGCTCAACTGAGCGAAGTGAGTTCACATTCTTTGTCTCACTGCGTGTTCCAAGTTTTTCTGCACCAATAAGACGCAAAGAAACATTTGCATCACAGCGAAGTGAGCCTTGCTCCATCTTCACATCACTGACACCGAGAGATCGCAAAATGTCGCGTAATTCAGCAACATATGCCTTTGCAACTTCTGGGGCATATTTACCTGTTCCTGGAACAATTTTTGTAACGATTTCAACCAATGGAATTCCCGCACGGTTGTAATCGAGTAATGAATATTCGGCTCCATGAATACGACCTGTTGCACCACCTACGTGAAGTGATTTTCCAGTGTCTTCTTCCATGTGGACGCGCTCTACCTCTACGCGGAATTTCTTTGGGCCCTCGTCAGTTTCGATCTCAACATCGACATAACCATTGACGCAGATTGGTTCGTCATATTGTGAAATCTGGAAGTTCTTTGGCATATCTGGATAAAAATAATTCTTACGTGCAAAGCGGCTAAATGGGGCGATAGAACAATTGAGGGCTAATCCAATTTTAATCGTTGATTCAATAGCCTTTTCATTCACAACTGGGAGTGCTCCAGGAAGTGCCAAACAAACTGGACATGTCTGCGTATTTGGCTCTGCTCCAAATGTTGTGCTGCAACCACAGAACATCTTCGAATTCGTATTGAGTTCAACGTGTACTTCAAGACCTAGAACTGGTTCGTACTTAGAGACAACATCTTCATAAGTCAGATTCATGCGACGCCTCCTAATGCAGGTGCTTTCGAAAGAATTGGTGTGCCCCACTTGCTCAGCAGCGCTGCTTCAAGTGCTGCGCCAACTGAATACATGCGCTCATCTTTCATAACAGGTGACATGATCTGGAAACCAACTGGGAGTCCATCTTCATCTGCAAGGCCACTTGGCAATGACATTCCGCCAATACCAGCCATATTTACAGGAATAGTTGCAATGTCATTGAGATACATAGCAAGTGGATCATTGCTCTTCTCGCCAATTTTGAAAGCAGTTGTTGGACATGTTGGAGAAACAAGGACATCTGCCTTTGCAAATGCTGATGTGAAATCTTGCGTAATCAGCGTACGAACTTTCTGTGCACTTCCATAATATGCATCGTAGTAACCAGATGAAAGTGCATATGTTCCAAGGATGATGCGGCGCTTTACTTCGCGGCCAAATCCAACTTCGCGAGTCAGATTCATAACTTCTTCAGCAGATGCGCCATCGACATCGCCGACACGTAAGCCATAACGCATTGCATCAAAGCGAGCTAAGTTAGATGAACATTCAGATGGTGCAATCAAGTAATAAGCAGCGAGTGCGTACTCAAAGTTAGGGCATGAAACTTCAACAATTTCCGCTCCAGCTTTTGCTAGCAATTCAAGTGATTCTTCAAAGCGTGCACGAACTCCAGGTTGATAACCATCTCCATTGAGTTCTTTTACGACACCAATCTTCATTCCTTTTACATCACCTGATTTTGCAGCCGCTACAACTTGTGGAACTGGTGCATTAATACTTGTTGCATCTCGTGGATCATGGCCAGCAATTGCTTCATGCAAAAGAGCAGTATCTAAAACAGTACGAGCACATGGTCCCGCTTGATCTAATGAGGATGAAAATGCAACAAGACCGTAACGAGAAACTCCACCATATGTTGGCTTTACTCCAACTGTTCCGGTAACTGCTGCTGGTTGGCGAATAGATCCACCTGTATCTGTACCAATAGCCAGTGGTGCTTCAAATGCTGCAAGGGATGCAGCAGAGCCTCCACCTGAACCACCAGGGATGCGAGATAAATCCCAAGGGTTATGTGTTGGACCATATGCAGAATTCTCAGT
>CAIZHT010000083.1 GCA_903932885.1 uncultured Actinomycetes bacterium | reverse complement strand
CGTGATCGAGATAGATGGAAGACATGGTGCTAAGTCTAGGACTTGCGCGCGATAACGCCTTCCGTTGCCTTGGGCAGCACGGCAAAGAGATCACCGATTACGCCAAAGTCAGCGATATCAAATATTGGTGCTTCAGCATCTTTATTGACGACCACAATTGTCTTACTTGTCTGCATGCCTGCGCGGTGTTGGATTGCTCCAGAGATTCCACATGCAACGTAGAGCTGCGGGCTAACAGTTTTTCCTGTCTGGCCAACTTGATGCGTATGTGGATACCAACCTGCATCAGTTGCGGCGCGTGATGCACCAACGGCTGCACCTAATGCATCTGCTAATCCTTCAACGGCTGCAAAATCTCCATTTGTTCCGCGTCCACCAGATACAACAATATTTGCCTCGGTGAGTTCTGGTCGACCACCTTTTACAAATGGTTGCGTTGCAGTAATTCTTACTTTCTTCGCAACATCACTGACACTCTTCGTTACATTTTCAACAGTTGGAGATGCAGCTGCAGTATTGGCTTCAATCGTATTTGGGCGAATTGTCATGATGCTTACTCCATGAGAAATTTTGGAGTGAACGGTTGTTGAACCACCAAAAACTAATTGAGTTGCAGTGCCATCGGCTGCAACATCTACTGCATCAGTAATAATTCCTGAATCTGTCGCAATCGCTACTCGCCCTGCAATCTCTTTTCCAAAGGCATGAGATGCAATAAGCAGCGCTGATGGCTTCTTCTCAGTAACAATTTGTGAAATAAGATCGGCATAAGCAGGGACACCATGTGTTGCAAGATCTTCTGACTCGATTGAAATGACAGATGAAATTGGTCCAGTGAGCGCCGAAACTATTGCAGCGCTTTTACCAGGTTGCGTTAGAACAATTGCAGTGACATCGCCCATGCGAGCACCGGCAGTTGCAAGTTCAGCTGTTGTCTTACTTACTGCATCACCTTGAAGGTCGACGAGGATAAATACGTTGCTCATATCAACTTCTTTCCCGCTAGGAAATCAACTAATTCTTTGCCGCCATCACCAGAATCGGTAACTTTTATTCCAGCTGCTCTCGCTGGACGAGGGGCTGAATCAGCAACGAGTGACCAGGCACCTTGGACAGAAATTCCAATCGCTGCGCAATCGCGAACATCAATAGTCTTTTTCTTAGAAGCCATGATGCCCTTGAACGATGGGTAACGCGGTTCATTTATTTTTTCAATAACACTGAGTACTGCAGGAAAACTAGCGCCCATAGAATCAACACCAGCATCTGTCACACGTGTAATTGCAACAGTTGAAGCGGCAGGATCAACAACAACGCTGCCAGCAAATGTGAGTTGAGCCCAACCTAAGCGAGCTGAAATCATTGCTGGAACAACGCTCATACGAGCATCAGTTGATTCTGTTCCACAAAGAACTAAATCAAATCCACCAGTTTCAATTACTTTTGCAAGTACGGCAGATGTTGTAATCGCATCGGCGCCTGCAAGCGCGCTATCGCTAATGAGAATTGCATCATTTGCACCCATAGATAGCGCTTTGCGAATTGCTTCAGTTGCACGCTCTGGTCCCATAGAAATAATGGTCACGCTATGAGCGCCGCCTTCTTCATTGCCGCCATGTGCTTCAGCAATTCGAAGCGCTTCTTCAACTGCATACTCATCGAGATCATTGAGAACTGCATCAACGCCTTCGCGGTCGAGTGTTCCATTGATCATTTTTTTCTCAGCCCAGGAATCTGGTACTTGTTTGACGCAGACAGCAATCTTCATAAGGCACAGGTTACTGGGCAGTAGTGAATCAATCAAAGCGAAATCACGCGTGATGCCTAGGAGTTGATGGTCAATTACATGGTGAATAAGACATAAAATTTCGAATGTGCTGGCAATCATTGCTCCTGGTCAAGGAAGCCAAACTCCCGGAATGCTCAATTCATGGATTGAGGATGCAGAGAGCAAATCTCTTCTGACTTCTTGGTCTGATGCAATTGGATTAGACCTTCTAGCTTTAGGCACAACTGCAGATGCTGATGAAATAAAAGATACGGCTAACGCGCAACCTCTGATCGTCGCTGCCGGACTCTTATCAGCGCGCGCACTGGGGATTGAGAATTATTCTGTTACATCCGGTCATTCAGTTGGAGAGCTAACTGTTGCGGCGCTCTCTGGTGCAATCTCACACGAGGATGCTCTGCGTTTAGTGCGAATGCGCGGATTGGAAATGGCAAAAGCGGCGGCATTACAGCCATCTGGAATGGCAGCAGTACTAGGTGGTGAGCGCTCCGATGTTATTAGCGCGCTAAATGGATTAGGACTTATCGCAGCAAATGAAAATGGCGGTGGACAAATAGTTGCTGCAGGAGATTTGGCCTCCCTTGCCACGCTCGGTGAGAATCCTCCAGCGGGTTCACGCGTAAGAGCGCTCGCAGTTGCCGGTGCTTTTCATACTTCTTATATG
>CAIZHT010000082.1 GCA_903932885.1 uncultured Actinomycetes bacterium | reverse complement strand
TTTTGAAATATTGCAACGCTGCCATCGATACCATCACAAAATAGTGAAAAGACTAAAAGTGCAATGGCCCAAAGCGATAGCGCCCAATATGCAGTTGCCACAGCTGCAAGTAATCCAAGCAGAGTGAGTGCATTAGGAGTTATGCGCAGAAGTGTTGCGATGAGTCCGAATCGATAAGAGATTGATAGCCATGCGCCAACAATTCCTGTAACTGGTGAACCGCTATGTAGTTGGCTCCATTTTGCGAGAAATTCATCCTTAGACATCATTTAGCGAGACACCCCTAGGTTTTCGTAAATCTCACGAGTTGCAGTTGAACTATTCATTGTATAAAAATGAATACCAGGAACTCCTTCGGCTAAGAGCTTTTGACATAAATCAGTTGCAATTTCTACACCCAGTGCGCGCACCGATTCAGAATCGTCCTCCACCTCAAGAAAGCGTTTCATAATCGAATCTGGAATTGGAGTTCCACCAAGTTCTGACATGCGACTGAGTTGCTTTACATTTGTGACTGGCAAAATTCCGGCAATGATCGGCAAACTCGAACCTCTTGCGCTCAAGCGATCAACTAATTTGCGCCATCTATCGACTTCAAAGAAGAACTGCGTTGTAGCAAATGTTGCACCTAGAGACTCTTTTTTGATGAGTACATCAATATCTTTTTCAAAATTTCCACCAGATGCTGGGTGGCCATCTGGGAATGCTGCAACACCAATTGAAAAACCACCGAGTTCTTTAGCAAGTTCGACTAATTGATCTGCATGATCAAAACCACCTGGTGTTGTGCTCCACGGTGCACTTGGTCCACCTACAGGATCGCCGCGTAGCGCCAAAATACTTGTAATGCCTGCTTCGCGATACTTACCTAAAATTTCGATGAGTTCTGTTTTTGTAGAACCTACGCACGTTAGATGCGCAACCGTTGGAATTTTTGTTCGCTCCGTGATGTGAGAAGTGATAGCAATTGTGCGATCACGAGTGCTCCCACCCGCGCCATATGTCACCGAGATGAAATCCGGATGCAGCGCTTCAAGTCCCGTCATTGCAGCCCAAAGACGCTCTTCCCCCTGCGTATCTTTAGGGGGAAAGAATTCGAATGAATATGAAGTGCGCTTAGCCACGGAGTGAGGGTACCGTTACCGCGTGATGGATGAGCAAAAAGCGACACTTGCCAAGGTCCGCGAGAGTATCGAGAGCGAGCTATCCGATTTTCTAGGCAAGCAGAGCGCATACCTCGAATCTATTTCTAGTGATCTAGCGCCAGTTGCGCACTCTCTTTCTTCCTTCTTACTCGATGGTGGCAAACGACTTCGTCCTCTCTTTGCCTACAGTGCATTTATTGGCGCTGGTGGAGTTGCAGATAAAAATGTTATCCGTGCCATTTCAAGTCTTGAACTTTTACAAGCATGTGCACTCATTCACGATGATCTTATGGATGGCTCAGATACAAGGCGCGGAAAACCATCAATACATCGACACTTTGAAACTATTCATCAACGAGAAGAGATGGAAGGTTTTGCAGAGCGTTACGGAATGGCGGCAGCAGTATTGCTCGGAGATTTAGCACTTGTTCTCTCTGACCAGATGCTTAACTCTGCTGGATTGGATTCAGCACAGATGCATTCTGTACTTCCGGTACATGATGAAATGCGGGTCGAGCTCATGGCGGGGCAGTTCCTCGACATACATGAACAAACTCAGAAAGATACGAATGTAGATCGCTCGCTCACAATTGCTCGCTATAAATCAGGTAAGTACACAATCGAACGTCCACTTCATATTGGATCATCTCTTGCGGTAACAGATGTGAAATCACGCAAGAGTATTGATAATGCATATTCTGCATATGGACTTCCACTGGGTGAGGCATTTCAACTTCGTGATGATTTACTCGGTGTTTTTGGAGATCCGGTTGTAACAGGTAAGCCGGCGGGAGATGATTTGCGCGAAGGAAAGCGCACTGTTTTAGTCGCTATGACATTAGAGAATTCATCTCCTAGCGCAATTACTCGATTTATGGCCTCCTTCGGCTCATCGGAATTGACGGCACCTGATGTGGAAGCGCTACGTGAAATAATTATTGAATCTGGAGCACGCACCCGTGTTGAAGAACTCATAGATTCGCGAACTTCCAGCGCGCTAGAAGCGCTGGGACATGGTGGAATTAACCCTATTGGACATGCTCTACTCAGAGAGCTTGCAGCATTATCAACCCGTAGGAGTATGTAGAAATCATGAGCGCTCGAGTAAAAGGTCCTACGGATCATGTTGTAGTTGTTGGCGCCGGACTTGCTGGTTTGAGTGCTGCACTGCGACTAGCAGGAGCTGGACGAAAAGTAACTGTTATAGAACGCGAATCAGTACCGGGTGGGCGTAACGGTTTACTTCAAAAAGATGGTTATTCATTTGATACCGGGCCATCCGTTCTTACAATGCCATCGTTGATCCAAGATGCATTTAGCTGCGTCGGTGAAGATATGAAGGATTGGCTAGAACTTTCCCCACTCAAACCCCTATATCGCGCCTTTTATCACGATGGTTCACAAATTGATGTGCATGCCAATACTGCTGAGATGGAAGAAGAAATCCGTCGCACAGTAAGTGCCGAAGAGGCGTTGGGTTATCGCAGATATGTGGATTTCGTAACTGAGTTATACAAGTATGAAATGAATGATTTCATCGATCGCAATATCGATTCACCTTTTAACTTACTTACCCCTAACTTGGCCCGTTTGATTGCACTAGGTGGCTTTAGGAAACTCTCCCCTAAGGTAAATCAGTTCCTCAAAGATCCGCGACTACAAAAGGTTTATTCATTCCAGGCGATGTATGCAGGAGTGAGTCCCCAACAAGCTTTAGCAATTTACGCAGTGATTGCTTATATGGATTCAGTCAATGGTGTTTTCTTCCCAAAGGGTGGAATGCATGCAGTACCGCGCGCACTAGCTGCTGCTGCCGAAAAGCACGGCGTCACCTTTAAATACAACACAACGGTGACCAAACTAGATGTTGCTAACGGGCGCGCCCGTGCAGTTATTACAGACACCGGCGAACGCATTGAATGTGACGTCGTTGTAATGAATCCAGACCTTCCGGTTGTTTGGCGCGATCTCCTTGGTAAAACACCTCTATCCATCAAGCGCCTCAAGTACTCGCCATCATGTGCCACGCTTTTGGTCGGCTCTTCTAAGAAATATGACCACGTCGCTCACCACAATATTCACTTCGGAAAATCGTGGGATGGCGTCTTTGATGAATTGATTAAGAAGAAGACTCTGATGTCAGATCCATCTATCTTGGTAACTATTCCAACTAAAGATGACCCAGCGCTAGCGCCAGCAGGTAAAGAGAGTTATTACATCCTCTACCCAACTCCCAATCTTGATGCCGATATTGACTGGAATGTACAAGCGAAGCCTTATCGCGATCACATGATTAAAACTCTTGAAGACCGTGGCTACACAGGATTGGGTGACTCAATCGAAACAGAAGTAATGACCACGCCACTTGATTGGCAGAATCAAGGTATGGAGCGCGGTGCGCCTTTTGCAAGTGCACATACTTTCTTTCAAACAGGACCATTTAGACCTCGCAATTTAGCTGCTGGATTTGAAAATGTTGTCTTTGCGGGTTCTGGTACCCAACCTGGTGTTGGCGTTCCTATGGTTTTGATTTCCGGTCGATTGGCTGCAGAAAGAATTGTGGGTCGGGTGAAGTAATTGGACGAACTCGCGTCGGCCGGATTTACTGATCCACTTCTTAGACAATCGTACGAAGAATGTAAGCGACTCAATTCACTCCATGGAAAAACATATTACTTAGCAACACTCTTGCTTCCACGCGAGAAGCGACCATTTGTTCATGCGCTCTATGGCTTTGCGCGATATGCAGATGAAATCGTCGACGACCTTGCATCCGATCTAACCATTCAAGAAAAGAGCGATTTGCTTTCACGTTGGGGTGACCAAGTTCTGCAAGGGCTGACCACGGGAAACAGTAATGATGTAGTTGGTCGCGCACTTATTGATACCGTTTCAAGATTCAATATTCCGCATGAGCACTTTGTTGCATTCTTGCACTCAATGAAAATGGATCTCTCTGTAACCTCTTACGCAAATTACGAAGCTCTCATGGAATATGTCTACGGATCTGCTGCAGTTAT
>CAIZHT010000081.1 GCA_903932885.1 uncultured Actinomycetes bacterium | reverse complement strand
CGTTTAGTCGATGGACTCCTTGCTCGTGGAATCATTCCTAATGCAACGCTTTATCACTGGGATCTTCCAAGTGAACTTCAAGCAATTGGTGGATGGGCCAACCCTGTTGTTGTAGATAAATTCGCCGCATACGCAGAGAAGATAGCTGAGCGTTTTGCTGATCGCATTACATATTGGGCAACTTTCAATGAGCCATGGTGCACAACCTATTTAGGTAACACTATTGGTGTTCATGCACCAGGAATAAAAGATTTACCAACAACTGTAAAAGTTGCACACCAACTTGTGCGCGCACATGCACTTGCATCGGGTGCAATCAAGAGAAAAGCCCCAGAAGCAAAAGTTGGCGTAGTTCTCAATCTTGGGGACCAAGTTCTGCTGGGAGAATCAACCCCGCAAGCCCAAAAGGATTTACAAACAGTTGATGGGTTAGTAAATCGCTGGTGGTTACAAGGAATGCTGCAAGGTAAGTACCCAGTGGATATTCTCGATGTTTTCGAAGAACTCACAGGAATTCGACCTGATGAAAAAGAGATTGCCGATACATCCAATGGACGCGATTGGGTTGGCCTAAATTATTACCAAGCAGGAGTATTCAAGGCTGCTGATACTGGAATAGATGTTCATCCAGGAACCAAAGCTATTGACGGTGCACTATTTGGAGACGAGACCACTGATATTGGTTGGTCATGGACACCAGATGGCTTCAATAAGACTCTTCATTACATCAACAATATGTTCCCGCAGATTCCAATTCTGATTACAGAAAATGGTGCTTGTTATAACAATGAGCCAGGTGCAGATGGGGAAATCCATGATGATAAGCGTGAAGAGTATTTAGCCAAATATATAAGTGCTGCAATACGCGCACGAAGTGAAGGCGTGAACCTTATTGGTTATTACGTATGGTCACTTCTAGACAATTTTGAATGGGCTTACGGTTTCTCAATGCGGTTTGGAATCGTATTTGTTGATCTCGACACAATGAAGCGCACACCAAAGCAAAGTGCTCATAGTTATAGAGCGATGATTCAAAAATAGTATGTCCCAAGATTTAGCTTCACGGGTTAGCTCGGTCTTTCGTGCATATGCAGCGGGGGATGCATTTGGGGTCGCTCATGAGTTTCTTGAAGTTCCAATTACTCCCGTCGAAAATATACTTTTAGAAAAACAAGGCTGGCCTTATGGGGGAGTCAGCGATGACACGATGCTCACCCTCCTTACAGTTCTCACTCTCTCTGAAGTTTCACCACAGCAGGCTTCAATGAAATTCTTGAGTGAATTGAGGGCATCGCTACCGCATTTACGTGGACTTGGTCCGACAACAAAGGCGGCGCTAGGTCTAGAGGTCAACGCTCACGAAACTCATTTAGTAGGAATGACTAATGGCGCCATGATGAGATGTGCGTTAGTTGGAATGGCATTTAGTGCCGGAGAAAATTTAGAACGAGATGAATGGATCAGAGCGCTAGCAAGTGCGACGCATACTTTTGAAAGTGCCATTTCCTGTGCACAAATAGCTGCGGCCTTGTTTTCTGATGCGATAGAAAATGGAGATAGGAATTCAATCGAATCATTAGTAGGTACAAAAATTCCTCAATGGGAGATTAGGGAGCAAGGCGTATCACTCGATCCGATTGAAACTCTCTCTGCAATTGTTTATGTCGTAAAAAACGCCACCTCAGCAGCGCAAGCATATGTTCGAGCATGCGAACTAGGGGGAGATACAGATACAGTCGCAGCACTTTCAGGTGCGCTCATTACTGCACGCATGGGCTCGACAGCAGATTTTGAAAGTATTGAATGGTTAGCAGATATTGCGTGGGAAGAAATTCCTACAATGGGTGAAGCAGTAGAGACGCTTTGTGCAAGGAGAAATAAATGAGTGCACGAGTCTGG
>CAIZHT010000080.1 GCA_903932885.1 uncultured Actinomycetes bacterium | reverse complement strand
TAAAGTTGAAGAAACAATGATCAGCATTGATGATTGGCGCGACGGTGTTGCAAGTGGCCTCATCACTGAAATTTTTGCATGTGGAACCGCAGCGGTAGTTTCACCTGTTGGTCAAGCAAAAAGCACCATGGGCACCTGGGTAACAGGTGATGGACAACCTGGAAAAATCACAATGCAAATTCGAAATGCACTTCTAGGAATACAACATGGGGAGATTGCAGATACGCATAAGTGGATGCACGCGGTTATCTAAATGCCTGTATCTGATTCATTTCATATCTATGACACCACGCTTCGCGATGGCGCTCAACAAGAAGGCCTCAACCTTTCAGTTCATGACAAGTTAGCAATTGCTCGCCATCTAGATGATCTAGGTGTCGGCTTTATTGAAGGTGGTTGGCCAGGAGCTAATCCAAAAGATACAGAATTTTTTGCACGCGCCAAAAAAGAATTAGTCCTCAAGAATGCAACTTTTGTAGCATTTGGTGCAACTCGTCGCCCGAATGTAAAGGCAGCAGATGACGCACTACTTGGAGCACTTCGTGATTCTGGAGCACCTGCTGTAACGCTAGTTGCAAAATCATTTGATCGTCATGTGGATTTAGCACTGAAAACAACTCTGGATGAAAACCTTGCAATGATTCGTGATTCGGTAACACACCTTATTGCCGAAGGCCAGCGCGTTTTTCTAGATGCAGAGCATTTCTTTGATGGGTACCGAAATAATCGCGCATACGCACTAGAAGTTGTTCGGGTTGCAGCAGAATCAGGCGCTGATGTAATTGCACTCTGCGATACAAATGGCGGAATGTTGCCCGATGAACTCTCACAAGTTGTCCACGATGTCCTAACAGCTAGTTCTGCTCGCCTTGGAATTCATTGTCACAATGACACAGGGTGCGCAGTTGCAAACTCAATGGCTGCAATTGCGGCAGGTGCTACCCATGTTCAGGGAACACTCAACGGCTACGGTGAGCGCACAGGTAACGCTGACCTCGTCACAATCATTGCAAACTTAGAACTAAAGAAGAATCAATTAGTTTTGCCACCACAATCTTTGCGTGAAGCTTTTAGAATTTCACATGCAATTGCAGAGGTAACAAATGTAAATCCAAGTGCTCGCCAGCCATACGTTGGTGTTTCAGCATTTGCTCATAAGGCAGGACTGCATGCAAGTGCAATCAAAGTTGATCCATCTCTCTACCAACATGAGGATCCACTCTCTGTCGGAAACGATATGCGCATGCTTGTCTCCGATATGGCAGGGCGTGCATCTATTGAATTGAAATCTCAAGAACTAGGTATTGATCTCAAGGGAGATCGCGAGCTCATCGGTCGCGTTGTTGATCGCGTCAAAGAGATGGAATCGCGCGGATTTACTTTTGAAGCAGCTGATGCCTCATTCGAACTACTACTTCTTGAAGAACTCTCTGGCACTCGTCCAAAATTCTTCACTATCGAACATTGGCTAACAACAACTGAGCGAGACGAAGATCAGAGCATCGTTACTAAAGCAGAAGTTACTGTCATCGCACTCGGTAAAAAGATTTCTTGTGAGGGCACTGGAAACGGACCAGTCAACGCATTCGATACTGCCCTTCGTGCAGGTTTGCAGCAGCTTTATCCAGAGTTATCTGTTCTCGAACTCACTGATTACAAAGTTCGCATCCTTGAAGGTCGCCTAGGCACTGGCGCTATTACTCGTGTATTAGTTGAAACAAGTGATGGCAAGGGTGAATGGAACACAATTGGCGTTCATGAAAACGTTATTGCTGCATCTGCAATGGCGCTCGAAGATGCACTCACCTTCGGCCTCCTACGTCAGGGACGCAAACCCGAGTAAAGTTTTACCGTGGCTAATGAATTTGAGAGCGTATTTCTCGCTTTTCAACGCCATCTAGAGAAAGAGCGCAATCTCTCTGTTCATACAATCCGTGCGTATTGTGGAGATCTAGAAAGCCTCATCGCCCATCTGGAAACTCTTGGTCTTAGCGATTTCTCCCAACTTACGTTGCTGCACCTGCGTTCATGGCTTGCTAATCAGCAAGTAAAAGGGGGAGCGCGTACTTCACTCTCTCGTCGCGCCGTATCCATTCGATTATTTACTAAGTGGGCATATAAAAATAAGTACATTCCCACAGATGTTGGTTCCACACTTGCAACGCCAAAGGGTCATCGCACATTGCCAGATGTTTTGACAATGGAGGGCGCTAAAGAGGCAATGGATTCACTAGCTACTCGCGTAGCAGAGGAAGAAACACCGCTATCAATTCGCGATTGTGCGATGGTAGAAATTCTCTATGCAAGTGGTGCTCGAGTTGCAGAGCTGTGTGGATTGAATTTTCTTGATATTGATTATGACCGACAGACAATTCGTGTATTAGGTAAAGGAAATAAAGAGCGCGTCATCCCTATTGGAAACCCCGCAATGCGCGCACTCAAAGAATGGCTAACAAATGGCCGTGATGAACTCAAAAATTCAACGTCGGGGGATGCTGTATTTCTTGGTGCTCGCGGAAAGAGAATTGATCAACGCACAGTTCGAACTGTTGTCTATAAAGCACTTGAGGCAATTGAGGGGATAGAGCGAATGGGCCCACACGCACTTCGCCATTCCGCTGCTACTCATTTACTTGAAGGTGGAGCAGATCTTCGAACAGTTCAAGAAATATTGGGTCACGCATCCCTTGCAACGACCCAGATTTACACCCATGTATCGACTGAGAGATTGCAAAAGGCTTTCAAGCAGGCTCACCCTCGCGCATAAGGGTGGATTTTTCACGCTCAAAGCTCGGGTAAGATTCCCACTGCACCAGAGCAATCTGGTGACATCTCAGCACTCACCAACCTAGTTGGCATAACCACCTCGGTCCGCAAGAAATTGTGGTCGGTGACTTCGAGTGCGACGGGTTTAGCACATTGCTAAATCAAAACCGAGCGGGTTTATTGCGCACTGCGCGAAAACCTAAGAAGGAGTATGCCGTCATGGCAGTTGTAACAATGCGAGAACTCCTCGACAGTGGAGTCCACTTCGGACACCAAACACGTCGATGGAATCCAAAGATGAAGCGCTTTATTTTCACAGAGCGCAATGGCATCTACATCATCGATATCCAGCAATCACTTGCACTCATCGATAGTGCATATGAGTTCGTAAAGGACACTGTCGCTAAAGGCGGACATGTTCTTTTCGTTGGGACAAAGAAGCAAGCACAAGAACCAATCATCGAGCAAGCAGCACGCGTTGGTATGCCAACAGTGACTGAGCGCTGGTTAGGTGGAATGCTTACAAACTTC
>CAIZHT010000079.1 GCA_903932885.1 uncultured Actinomycetes bacterium | reverse complement strand
TGGCGCAACTGTAACAATCAAGTAATTTTCTTTACTTACAAGAACCCCGTTTGGCTTTTGCCAGGCGGGGTTTTTGCTGTCAAAAAGTATTTGAGTGCTGGCCATATGGATTCAGATTTCAAAACATTTGCAGCGGGCGTATTGTGAAAATCGCAAGCAGGAAATAGACGCTAGTAAAGAGAGAAGTCACCATGACTCGTACATATGTAATCACCGGCGCAGCATCAGGTATAGGTGCTGCAACATCGAAAATTCTTAAGGATGCCGGCCACACCGTTATTGGTGTTGATTTAGAAAACTCAGATGTCAATGCAGATTTAAGTACTGCCCTTGGCCGCCATGACGGCGCGGCTGCAGTAGTAGATCTTTCAAGAGGAAAAATTGATGCAGTGATTGCATGTGCTGGTTTGGCCCACCCAATTGCTAAAACAGTGTCAGTTAATTACTTTGGTGTTACTGAATTTCTCTTTGCCCTACTTCCGACTTTAAGTAGATCAAACGCTCCGCGAGTAGCAGTCACAAGCTCTATGGCATCTCTTATGCCCAACAGTGCTGAGTTAGTTGCAGCGATGTGCGCAGATGATGAAACAAAGGCGTTGGAAATCGCGCAAGGTTTAGTTGATGCAGGTGGCGGAGCCGAACAGTTGATTTATGGTTCAACAAAACGAGCAATTAGTCGCTGGGTGCGCCGTGAATGTATTAGGTCTAGGTGGGCAGGTGCTGGAATTCCGCTGAACGCGGTTGGTCCAGGAATCGTGAAGACTCCGATGGTTGCTGACATGATTGCAACTCAAGAGGCTCGAGATGCAATTTCTGCCATGGTGCCCATGCCACTGAATGGATACATGGAGCCAGAAGCTGTGGCCTCACTGCTTATTTGGCTGACTAGTCCAGAAAACACCCATACAACTGGGCAGACTATTTATATTGATGGTGGCTCAGATGCTGCCTTGCGCGGGGAAAATGTCTGGGATCTAGCTCCCTAGAACCACGCTGGATAATCCACAAATATTGGCAATCACCTGACAAGACCCCGGCTTAGGAGTATAAGCATCGGGTTGGACAGGGCAGGGGTGAGGTCGGTACTCTTCACCTTCGCGCAAATTTCTATGGTCAGGGCATATAGCGGCTGAGACCTAATAGTTGTGCGTTCCCGACTATTGTCTGAAAGGACATCTCTTGGCCGCGTCTAAAAAAATCTCAGTAGCTCCCCGTCGAGTCTCATTCGCCAAGATCCGCGAACCCCTTGAAGTTCCTAACCTGTTAGCGCTGCAAACTGAAAGCGTTGACTGGCTATTAGGTAACGATGCATGGCGTTCACGTATCGCAGCAACCGAATCAATGAATCGTGGAGAAATCCCAACAACTTCAGGTCTTGAAGAAATCTTTGAAGAGATTTCTCCGATCGAAGATTTCCAGGGAACTATGTCTCTCTCATTCCGCGATCACCGTTTCGAGCCACCTAAGTACTCAATTGCTGAGTGCAAAGAGCGCGATATGAC
>CAIZHT010000078.1 GCA_903932885.1 uncultured Actinomycetes bacterium | reverse complement strand
TGTAACTTTGTGAGTACAACTTCAACACCTGTAAGGCCAGTCTTAGGTTCTTTATCTACAGGAATTCCGCGGCCATCATCGTGAACTTCAACAGAGCCATCGGATTCCAAATTGATTTCGATTTTTTTGCAATGACCTGCGAGTGATTCATCTACAGAGTTATCAATAATTTCCCACAAGCAATGCATGAGACCACGTGAATCAGTGGAGCCGATATACATTCCTGGGCGTTTGCGAACGGCATCAAGACCTTCGAGGACTGCTAAATCTTTTGCGGTGTAGCTATCTTGCGAAACCTTTGCAATTGAATCTTCATTGGTAGCCACGGCGCCAAAGGCTATATGCCAAGGGCGATTTTCTAGTGTAAACGCGCCGAAAAGGTCTCACATAATGATAAATGTGGAAAATAACTGAAAATTCACAGCAAAATAATCTTTTTCGGCAAGCGGGGAATAACCAATGCATGGTTTGATGTTCCCTATAGGTAAGCACAAAGAGTGCTTGAGCGAACGGAGAGCGCGATGACCGAGCAGTTGATTCTCGAAACCACACCTCTAAATGCAGTAGATCGTTGTGATCGCTGCGGTGCACAGGCCTATGTACGCGCTGTCATGCTCTCTGGTGGAGAGCTTCTATTTTGCGGTCACCACGCAAAGGAATATGCAGAAAAACTCAAGCCAGTAACGTCAATGATTCAAGATGAAACTGACAAGCTAGTTGAAAGTAACTCTAACTAGTTTCCTTAGTCGAGGTAATCACGAAGCACTTGGCTTCGTGAAGGGTGGCGCAATTTCGACATTGTCTTAGATTCAATCTGGCGAATACGTTCACGAGTAACTCCGTAAACTTTTCCGATCTCATCAAGAGTCTTAGGTTGACCATCTGTTAGACCAAATCGCATCGCAACAACGCCTGCTTCACGCTCCGACAAGGTGTCGAGTACTGAGTGCAATTGTTCTTGAAGTAGTGTGAATGAAACAGCATCAGCAGGAACTACTGCTTCACTATCTTCAATCAAGTCACCGAACTCTGAATCTCCTTCTTCTCCCAATGGAGTGTGAAGTGAAATTGGTTCGCGACCATATTTTTGAACTTCAACTACCTTTTCAGGTGTCATATCAAGTTCTTTAGCCAATTCTTCTGGGGTCGGTTCGCGACCTAAGTCCTGCAACATCTGACGTTGAACACGTGCCAACTTGTTGATGACTTCAACCATATGAACTGGAATACGGATTGTGCGAGCTTGATCGGCCATTGCGCGTGTGATTGCCTGACGGATCCACCACGTTGCATAGGTAGAGAACTTATATCCCTTTGTGTAGTCAAACTTTTCTACAGCACGGATAAGTCCAAGGTTTCCTTCTTGAATCAAGTCAAGGAACAACATTCCACGGCCGGTGTAACGCTTTGCAAGTGATACAACAAGACGCAAGTTTGCTTCGAGCAAGTGATTCTTCGCGCGCTTACCATCTTCAACAATCCAGTCGAGTTCGCGCTTGAGCTTCTTATCAAGTTTCTTCTCTGTTGTAATTTTGAACTCTGCAAATAGTCCTGCTTCGATTCTTGTAGCGAGTTCAACTTCGAGCTCAGCATTCAAAAGTGCAACGCGACCGATTTGCTTGAGGTAATCCTTTACAGGATCCGCTGTTGCGCCTGCAGTCATAACTGTCTGCGCTGGAGCATCATCTTCTTCTGATGCCTTGATAGTAAATGCATCTTCTTCATTACCAGAGGCTTCTTCTGCAAGGTTTACAACGCGAGGTTGATTTCCTTTATCTTCCGCCTCTGAATCGATGATTTCAACTGCTTCAGCAATGAGTGCTTCAACATCTTCTAATTCAACTTCTTCAAGTTCAACATCTTCTCCATCAATTTTTGCAACTACTGCTTTACCAGTCTTTGCATCGATCTTTGGCGCAGCTGCAACTGGTGCAATTGGAGCAGGAGGTGGAGCAATAAGTGCAAGTTCATTCTTTTTCAATATTCGAGATGGTGTTCCAAGACCAGCCTTGCGCATCTTCTCGACCATAGCTGGTACCGAAATTGCGAGCGCACGTGCTTCATCTACTAAATCTTTATCAACTTTCTTTGGAATGCGATTGATATTTGCAACTCCGCGAACTTCAAGCTCAGCGAGAATCTCTTTCTGGCGAATGACTGCATTCTTAGTATCAACAATGATGTGAACATCTTTTTCAGTAAGGACTGTTTTCAACGCAATCTTTGCAGGCGCCTTCTTTGGGGCAACTTTTTTAGCTGCAACCTTCTTAGCAGGGGCTTTTTTCGCAGGCGCTTTCTTTGCCGCAACTTTTTTCGCAGCAACTTTTTTAGTTGGTGCTTTTTTTGCAGGTGATTTCTTTGAAGGTGATTTCTTTGAAGGTGCAGATTTTTTTCTCTTCACCTTATTTTTGAGCGCACTAGGTACAGCCACAATTGTCCTTTTATTTTTTCACCATCTAATTGAATCTCTCTGACTCAAACGCGGTGAAGCGATAGGTATATTATAATTTATCCACAGGCCAAATTGCACATCCAAAAGGCTATTTATGGCCTCAAAAGGCTCAATGCACCCTTTATAGAGCGAGCGCGCTCCTAATTGCATCCCCCACTGATTCAACTTCAATGAGAAATCCATCATGGCCAAAATCTGAGGAGATTGTGACAAGTGGGGCAGCTGCTGGCACTAACTCGGCTATTTCGGCCTGTAGACGGGGCGGAAAGAGGCGATCAGTATCGATTGAGACGATGACGACAGGAATTGTGATTGCAGCTAGCGCCTTGGCAACTCCCCCGCGATCTCGTCCAATATCGTGAGAATTCATAGCTTCAGTCAGTGCGATGTAGGTATTTGCATCAAATCTTTTAGCCAGTTTTTGTGCTTGATGATCAAGATATGACTCAACGGCATAACGCCCTGTGTCATCTCCTTGTAGCTCTCGACCAAAGCGCACATCCATCTCAGATTCTGTTCGATAGGTAAGGTGGGCAATACGGCGTGCGATTCCCATGCCTTCAATTGGTCCACGTTCTTGCTCGTAATAATCTCCGCCGTAGAAATGCGGGTCACTCTTTATCGCCCTTATTTGAATAGCGGCAGTACCGATTTGATCCCCCGTTGCAACAGCCGATGAACCAATTGTGCATATTGCTCCAACGCGATCAGGTAATTGCGCGGCCCATTCCAGCGAGCGCATTCCACCCAGTGATGGTCCAACTGCAAGGCGATATTTTTCAATTCCGAGCGCATCACTAAATGCAACTTCAGCGCCAACCATGTCGCGAATTGTTAGCGATGGAAACCTGGAGCCCCATCGCTTTCCATCAGGTGCAATGCTCGATGGGCCTGTGCTGCCTTGGCATCCACCAATGACATTGGGGCAGATCACAAAGTATTTATCAGTATCAAATGGCAAGCCTGGGCCAACCATTGAAGGCCACCAGCCTGGAATATCTGACCAACCAGTCATCGCATGATTGACGAGAATCGCATTATCTTTTGCAGCGTTGAGAGTTCCCCAACTTTGATAGGCAATAGTGATGTCATCAAGTGTTTCGCCATTTTCAAGTACGAGAGATCCAATATTGAGAAATTGGCGATCTCCTGGCTCGTGATATTCCAGCCAGGCACCTGTTACATCTGTACTTATATTTTTCTTCGTCACAATAAGTCCTTCACGCACTTGCTCACTACTCATATTTTTTCATAAGTAATTAGCCTGGTCGTCACCCGGAGCACCCCGCCGCGGTGGAGGGTTGCCGTCTAGTAAGCCGGGGCTAATACCTAGAACTCGTGACCTAGGGATAAGTCTAACTCATGAAAAGCGTGCTTAAGCCTTCACAATGTAATCAGCTCGAGTGCGACCGGCCTCAATGAGTTGGGCATTAATCTCATCACTGCCTAGCGCCCATTCGCGGGCTGCCTCTGGCGATTTTCCATAACGAATATGGCGAGAGATTAAACGTGATTGGCGCATCCATTCATCGATGTCGAGAAACCAACTCTGATCAAGAAGTCGGGCAATCTCTTCCCACCCCCCGCCATCGTGGAGCAAATAATTGCCTTCAACGATGATGAGTCGAGCTCGTGCTGGGATAGATGCTCCATCAGGAATAGATGCCTCGATTGATCTATCAAAGAGTGGGAAGAAAACATCTTCCTTTGCAGTGCGAACTGTTTTTAGCAGCTGCGCGAAATCACCAACATCGAAAGTATCGGGTGCGCCTTTGCGCTCTCGTCGATCAAGCATGAGCAATATTTCATTACTCATGTGATAACCATCCATATTTATCAGCGCTACTTCAGGGGATTTGAGTCCATTGACAAGTGATTTTGTAAAAGTTGATTTACCACTGCCTGGTTTTCCGACAATGCCCAGTAAAAAGCGCTCCTGACTCGAATCAAGGATCTCTTGAATATGAGTAAGAGCGCTTTCTAATGAATCAATCTGGGATGACATGAAACCGATTCTAAAGCATTTTTAGCGTTGAAAAATAGTCGCAACAATCTTTGGATGTAGTTCTG
>CAIZHT010000077.1 GCA_903932885.1 uncultured Actinomycetes bacterium | reverse complement strand
TAATCTTTAGGAAGAATTCCAAGTTGTTGTCTAAAACCAAGAGAATCCCACGCATCAAATCCATCTAAAACAATTCCATCTTTGATTGTGTCAATACTGACACCGTCAACAGATACTTTGTTTCCCGTAGCCGCTTGTCCTAGAAACTCAGCACCGGTGTGTGTTCCAGTTAGATGCCAACGGGAGACAACGCGATTGCCTTCACAAATAACTTCTTGAACATCAAAGTTGAGATCGGGAAAAGCTGCCTGCCACTTTTTCCATTGTTCTCTAAAACTCTCACGACCAACACCGAATTTTGGATCATTTCCTGCAGCATCGAGGGCGATGAAGCGATCAATGGCACTTTCATCTTTCTTATTCCAAATTTGATCAAAGAAGTCATAAGCCGCCTTGCGATTATTCTCTAGTGTCATGAGTGAATTACAACAACCTCTCCTGTTTTGGTCAACTCTAATAAATCTGCGCTCATTCCATGTGCAATTTCGCCGACATTACCCATACCTATTTCTCCTGCCGGTAATGCTGAAGAACAATTCACTGCATCTTCAATGGAAACCTTGAAATCTTTATGCAATTTCATAAATGCACGATCCATCGTCAGAGTGCTTCCAGCGAGTGATTTATTGCTAACAAGTCTTGCGACACCTTTGGAAACCTCAACATTGAGTTCACCGATTGCATATTGCCCATCGCCCGCGCCCGCAGCAGAGATTGCATCTGTTACAAGTATGGATCGATGTGATGCCAAAGCAAGAATTTCTTCCGTATCTTCCTTCTTTATATGCGTTCCATCCAAAATCAATTCCAGAGATAGTCGATCATCGGCCAGCGCTACTTCAGTAATAGTTCCTGCATCAGCACCTAGCTTTGGCATGCCATTTGTAAAATGCGTCACGATCGTGGCCCCGTAATCAATTGCTTGTAGTGCAATATCTGCTGAGGCTTCTGTGTGGCCAAGGGCAACAACTACTCCTTCCTCAACTAGGAAATCGATTGCATCGAGCGCTCCTTCTAACTCAGGTGCCAGAGTAAGCATTGAGATATTTCCCTGTCCGGCATCGAGCAAGCGTTGTAATTCTTTTACAGAAGGGGTGCGTAGCAGTGAAGGATCATGTGCCCCGCAGCGGGCATGTGAGAGGTAGGGACCTTCTAAGTGGATTCCTTTTATGGCGCTAGTTCCTACATATGGGTTAATTCTTTTGATTTGCTCAATGAGTTTTTCAATAGGTTCACTTACCAAGCTTGCAAGCAGAGATGTTGTTCCATGTTTCTTATGTGTTTGAATGACACGATCAATATCGTCGCTATCGTGTGATGAAAAGTATGCGCCACCACCACCATGACAATGAATATCTACAAAACCGGGTATAAGTATTCCTTCGATTACTTTGTCAGCGTTTTCATTAATCCCATCTTCAATATTAGAGATTGTGTTATTTGATATCTCTAACCAAAAATTCTTACGCAGAACTCCTTCAACCACACCAGAGGCTGCCTGAATAATCATTTTAGTTACCTCCATTAGGAAGTAAATCAAGTGCCATCATTGCGCAACCAATAGTTCCTGCCTGGGCTCCGTGATGTGCAATAACTATTTGTGGGACTCTTTGAAAAGTAAGTGACTCTGCCAGGGCTTTCTTTATTGGGTCAATGAGTAAATTACCTGATTGCGATAAGCCACCACCAAAGATAATTACCTCTGGGGCAAGAACAGTAATGAGCATTTGGCATGCAGTAGCAATTGAAGCCATTGCATTTCTCCAAATTTCTTGAGCAATGGCGTCACCATTTTGTGCAAGTGTTGCAATCTCTTCACTACTTATTCCAGTTTTTCCAGATGCTTTCGCATATGCGTTCGTAATTGCAAAAGCAGAAGAGGCGGCTTCTAAACATCCTTTCTTGCCGCAAACACAATCGAATTTTGCGCCAACATCGACATGACCGATTTCTCCAGCAAAGCCATCGGAGGATCGAATCTGTCCATCGATGATTAGCGCAGCAGCAATACCAGTGCCAATGGGGATAAAGATTGCGTTATTGACACCTTTGGCAGCGCCTTTTCGAAGTTCGGCAAGTGCACCGGTGCGAACATCGTGACCAAATGCGACAGGAATATTTATTTCACGAGCGAGTAAGTCACGAATTGGAAGGTTCTTCCACCCTAAATTTCCTGACCATCTAGATATTCCATTGTTCTCATCGAGTGCACCAGGTACTGCTAATCCAACTGCTTTGATTTCACCAGGTGATGCTAATTGTGAAAGTAGTTCGCTAATTACTTTTACAGTCTTACTTCCATCTAAATC
>CAIZHT010000076.1 GCA_903932885.1 uncultured Actinomycetes bacterium | reverse complement strand
CGGAATTCCAGTGGACTCAGATCTAGTTCTCGATTGTCGCCACATTCCTAATCCTCATTGGATTCCTGCACTGAGACCTCTCAACGGAGTATCGATCGGGGTAAGTAATGAAGTATTAGGAAGTAAAGGCGTCGAAGATTTTGTTGCAAAATACGTTTCGTTAGTTGAAATGATGATCCCTGGATACCTCAATGAAGGTAAGAAATATCTCACTGTGGCAGTTGGCTGCACAGGTGGAAAACATAGAAGCGTTGCAATTGCACAAGAGTTAGCCCGACTGCTCAATTCGAATGCACAGAAGTTGGAGATCTCAGCACACGCTACTCATCGTGATGTAGGTCGTGAATGAGTTCTCCACGCGTTGTTGCTTTAGGCGGCGGCCATGGCCTTGCGAATACATTAAGTGCTTTGCGCACAATTACTGATCAGATCACGGCAATAGTTACAGTCGCTGACAATGGTGGTTCAAGTGGTCGCCTGCGCGCTGAATTTCCAATATTTCCACCAGGGGATTTACGTATGGCACTTGCAGCGCTCTGTTCTGATGACGAATGGGGACGCAGTTGGGCGCAAATCATGCAGTATCGATTTACCAGTGATGGCGATCTCGATGGTCATGCCGTTGGAAATTTATTACTTGCAGCGCTCTGGGATCGCGATGAAGATCCCGTTCAAGGATTAGATCGCGTCGGAACGCTGCTCAAAGTTATTGGTCGAGTGCTGCCTATGGCATCAGTGCCACTAGATATTGAGGGACGTTTCAACACATCTACAGGTCGCATTGTTGTGCGCGGACAAAAAGAAGTTGCAACTGCAAAGGGACGAATCGAATCTCTCACCATAATTCCTGAAAATCCGCGCGCGAGACCCGAGGCGCTAGATGCAATCCGCGATGCGCAATGGATAACTATGGGACCAGGCTCGTGGTTCTCTAGCGTCATTCCACATCTTTTAGTACCCCAACAACGTGAGGCACTGGAAGCGAGTTCGGCTCGCAAAATTGTGATTCTCAATCTCGATGCACATCCGCAAACTCCAGGGGAAGAATTTGCAGGCTCTACACCTGAAGAACACCTTGAACTCTTTCATCGATATGCCCCCGATTTACGAATAGATTATTTTTTAGTTGATCCATCTGTTGTGAGAAATCGCACTTCTCTTGAATCACTTGCACGCCAATATGGGGGAGAGCTCGTTATTGGCGATATTCGTAAGGCTCCTGGCAGTGTCCATCATGATGAAAAAAAATTGGCATCCCAATTGAGCCACATTTTCAACCAAAGCCTGCTTGGATAGCACCATGGCAATGACATCATCAGTAAAAGACGAACTTAGTCGTCTCTCAATTACGAAACCATGCTGCCGCAAAGCCGAAGTTTCATCCCTACTTCGATTTGCTGGCGGGCTCCATATCGCTGCCGGAAAAATAGTGATTGAAGTTGAATTGGATACTGCTCAAAGTGCACGCAGACTTCGAAAAGATATTTCAGATATTTATGGACATGAGAGTGATTTAGCAGTTCTCTCATCGAGTGGACTTCGCAAAGGTTCACGCTATGTCGTACGTGTTATCAATGAAGGTGAAGCACTTGCTCGTCAAACAGGATTAGTTGATGCTCAAGGTCGCCCAGTTCGTGGACTGCCTCCACAAGTAGTCTCTGCAGCTACATGTGATTCAGAGGCTGCATGGCGTGGTGCCTTTATCGCGCACGGTTCTCTGACAGAGCCAGGTCGCTCATCGTCACTAGAAATTACATGTCCTGGACCAGAGGCGGCGCTTGCACTCGTTGGAGCGGCTCGGCGTTTAGGTATCGTTGCAAAAGCTCGCGAAGTTCGCGGCGTTGATCGCGTTGTTATTCGAGATGGTGATGCAATTGGAGTTCTACTCACTCGACTTGGTGCACACGAGAGTGTTTTAGCTTGGGAAGAGCGACGCATGCGTCGTGAAGTTCGCGCGACAGCAAATCGCTTAGCAAATTTTGATGATGCAAATCTACGACGCTCCGCTAGAGCTGCGGTCGCAGCAGCAGCTCGTGTGCAACGCGCAATGGAGATTCTTGGCGAAACGATTCCAGAACATCTCAAAGAGGCGGGCGAATTACGTATCAATCACGGGCAAGCAAGCCTTGAAGAATTAGGTTCACTTGCAACGCCAGCTATGACAAAGGATGCAATTGCGGGACGTATTCGTCGCCTCCTTGCGATGGCTGATAAGCGTGCTAACGATCTTGGAATTCCTGATACTGAAGCGGGCCTCTCGCCTGATTTGCTCGGGGAGTAGTCCTCGTTCCACTGATAGGATGAGCCACGACCCCAGTGTTGTGGCAGATTATTTGTCATATTCGCGTACTAAATAATTTCGAGTTTAGTCGCCACACTTTCAAGCGAGGAATCAATCATGATAAATGTAGGAATCAACGGCTTCGGACGCATCGGACGCAACTTCTTTCGCGCAAGCCTTACTAACCCAGAGATCAATATCGTTGGAATCAACGACCTCACAGACAATGCAACTCTTGCTCACCTGCTCAAGTACGACTCAATTCTTGGTCGTCTTGGACTAGACGTTACATTTACAGATGAAAGCATCACAGTCGGTGGAAAAACAATCAAAGTTTTCGCAGAACGTGACCCAGCAAACTTGCCATGGGCATCAGTTGGAGCAACTGTAGTAATTGAATCAACTGGTCACTTCACAAAGGCAGCGGATGCAAAGAAGCACATCACGGCAGGT
>CAIZHT010000075.1 GCA_903932885.1 uncultured Actinomycetes bacterium | reverse complement strand
TTCGTGAGACCGTATTAAATATTGGATACGACTCATCAGATAAAGGCTTTGACGGAAAGACATGTGGTGTCTGTGTCTCTATTGGACAACAATCTCAAGATATTGCACAAGGTGTCGATGATGCTTATGAAAATCGTGTCTCATCGTCAGTTGATCCTCTTGACCTACAAGGTGCTGGCGATCAGGGACTAATGTTCGGTTACGCATGCGATGACACTAAAGAACTCATGCCGTTGCCTATCTGGTTGGCGCATGAACTTGCCCAACAGCTTTCAAAAGTTCGCAAAAATGGATCTCTTCCATATCTGCGTCCAGATGGAAAGACTCAAGTCACTATTGAATATGATGGCGATAAGGCAATTGCGCTCAACACTGTCGTCATTTCTAGTCAGCATGCAGAAGATGTAGATGTTGCGAAGAAACTGACTCCTGAAATTATCTCTTCAGTAATCGATCCAATCTTGGCGAAAATTGATCTTCCAAGAAATGATTTGCGTATCCTGATAAATCCGACTGGTCGCTTTGTTATTGGTGGGCCAATGGGAGATGCTGGTCTAACTGGTAGAAAGATTATTGTTGATACATATGGCGGCATGGCGCGCCACGGTGGTGGAGCTTTTAGCGGCAAGGATCCATCAAAGGTAGATCGCTCTGCAGCGTATGCGATGCGTTGGGTTGCAAAGAATGTTGTAGCAGCAGGTTTTGCTAAGCGCTGTGAAGTACAGATTGCATATGCAATTGGTAAAGCGCAACCGGTGGGTCTTTTTGTTGAAACTTTTGGAACCGAAACAGTTCCAGTCTCTCGAATTCAAGATGCAGTCCTTGCAACTTTTGATCTTCGCCCAGCTGCGATTATTCGTGACCTTGATTTATTGCGACCAATATATTCAAAGACGAGTGCATACGGACACTTCGGTCGCGAACTTCCTGAATTCTCGTGGGAGAAGACAGATCGTGTTGGCGCGTTGCAATCAGCCCTTCGCTAATTCTGATAATGATCTGACATGGCAACACCTCGTCTTTTCCGACTCAAGTCCGAGGTAATTGCTAAGCCAGCTGGGGAACAGGCCCACGATGCACCAATAGCTCGCATCTGGGTTGAAACAGGTGTCGATCATTTGGATCAACCATATGACTACTTGGTACCGCAAGAGTTTTCATCGCGAGTGGGCGTTGGAATCCGAGTTCAGATTCCATTTTCACACCATGAAGTCGAAGGTATTGTCATATCAAGGCACGCAAGCGCACAAACAGGTGCGAAGCTCAAGAGCATAAGCAAAGTACTTTCACATTTTCCTGTCGCTACACCTTCCTCTCTCAAACTCTATGAACGAGTTGCGGCGCATTTTGCAGCCTCCACAAGTGATGTTCTACGCAGTGCAATTCCTCCACGCGTTGCAAGCGTGGAAAAGGGACGAACTGTATTGCCTATCTCCATGGGTAAGGCGAGGAAATCAAAGCAACGAATCGAATTTCTTGCACTAGCCCCACATGTCTCGCCTCTATCTCAACTCGTAACACTTATAAACCTTGAATCTGGTTCATCTTTAGTCATTGTGCCTGATGAGCGAGATTTATTGTTACTAGCGCAATTGTGGAATCAAAAGAATCCGAATTCCAAGGCGATACTTCTTGCTAGTTCGCTGAGTCGAAGTGAAAGATATGAGAACTACCTTGAAGCAATCTCTCAACCAAACCGACTAGTAATTGGAACTCGAAGCGCGATATTTGCACCAGTTAGTGGTCTTGTATCCATAGTGATTTATAGAGAATCATCTCCTGATTATTTTGATCCGCGATCACCCGGTTGGAATGTTGGCGATGTTGCCCGTATGCGCGTGGCCGATGAAGGTGTGGATTTGCTCTTTCTTTCATACGTTCCTTCACTTGTTCTATCACGTGAAATTGATCAACGGCGAATCAAATATATTCATGAAACTCACCGTCTGAATGTAAAAGCCTTTGCTCCACTACCTGCGCAATTACTTCCTGAACGGATTTTTCAGCCGGTGCGAGAAGCAATAAAGAAGGGACCAGTACTGTTCCTAGTTTCGCGTAAAGGTTATGCAAGCGCTCTGATATGTGGGCAATGTAGAAATTTTGCTCTCTGTGCATGCGGTGGTCGTATTAAGATTGTCGCTGGCAATAAGCCACCTCAATGCTCACATTGCGCGACGGTTTTTCCACTCTGGCGCTGTGCATGGTGTAAAAGCGATAAGCAATACGCGGCGGGTAGAGGTATCGATCGCGCCAGTGAAGAAATCGGACGCGCATTTCCTAACATTCCGATTATCTCTTCATCAGGGGATTCAATAAAGAATCAGATTTCTAATGAAAAATCTATTGTTGTCGCTACTCCCGGTGCTCAGCCACTATCTCAGGATGGATATAGCGCAGTAGTAATACTCAATGCACTTTCTTTCTTCTCACACGATGATCTCGCTGCGGGGGAGCGTGCACGAGAGATGCTTTTTGAGACATGTGGACTGGTTAGAAAGGATGGTCAGATACTTATGGCTATCGATGATGCACATCCAATTATTGGCGCAATAACTCAATGGAATCCCGCAACAATGATTCAGCGAGAATTACGTGAGCGTGAGGATCTTGGACTTCCTCCCTTTGAAAAAAGTGCATACCTCCGTGTTTCAACCAGCGAAGCGACTCAACTTGTATCTGGCCTTCGAAGTTCTATTGCTTCTGAGCGATTGAGTTCAAAAGTATCAATTTTGGGTCCTGTGGATTTAGGTAACTCTGAATCAAAAATAATCCTACGTTTCGATGAAGAAGATCATGAAAGTACTGCAAATTTCTTGCGAGAACTGCAGCGAAAACGAGGAATTGCTAAGAAACCACTTCTCTATATTCGAATCACACCATACTCACTCGCGTAATGTGAAAGTTCTAGCTCTCATTGGTAGACTAGGAGCATGTCAATCCAACCGATACGCCTCTTTGGAGATCCGGTATTGGTAACCAAGACAGCTCCAGTTATAGATTTTGATAAAGAGTTGCGCACTTTGGTTCAAGATCTCACGGACACAATGCTGGACGCACCTGGCGCTGGATTAGCTGCTCCGCAAATTGGTGTTCCACTGCGCGTATTTGTTTGGGATGTTGATGAAGCACTAGGCCATCTCATCAATCCATCCTTAGATTTGAGTGATGAATTGCAAGAGGGAGAAGAAGGATGTCTATCATTTCCTGAACTTCGCTATCCAGCGCCACGTGCGATGAGAGTGGTGGCAAAAGGGTGGAATATGTATGGGGAGCCAATCAGTGTTGAAGGTTCAGAACTCTTAGCGCGAGCAATTCAACACGAGACTGATCATTTAGATGGAATACTTTTTATAGATCGACTTAGCACCGAGGATAGAAAATTGGCAATGAGAGAGATTCGCGAATCGCAATGGTTCAATGAAAACAATGGCGCTCCTCCCGTTATCAAAGAGTCTCCACATTCTTTATTTGGACGCAATACTTAATGCGCATAGGCGTGGCGGCAACGCCTGCAGTTGCACTCCCGTCGCTGAACTGGTTATTAGCCAGCGAACACGAGTTAGTTACGACAATTACCGTTCCAGACAAACCAGCGGGTCGGGGAAGAGTTCTCACGCCGTCGCTAGTAGGCCAATGGTCACAAGAACATGGAATTGCATGCCTCAAACCCATCAAAAGTGATGAGTTAGCCGGTCAGATCGATGATTTAGATCTAGTGATAACAATCGGATATGGCGTTATCTTGCCCGAGAAAATCCTCTCGCTGCCCAAACACGGATTTATCAATCTGCATTTTTCATTGCTTCCACAGTATCGCGGAGCTGCCCCTGCGCAACGAGCGCTACAAGATGGTCAGAGCATTACAGGTGTAACTGTTTTTGCATTAGATAAAGGAATGGATACAGGACCCATATATGTTTCTCAAAGTCTTGCAATAGATCCATCATGGAGAGCGAGTGAATTGCTAGATGCTCTCTCTCAGATGGGTCCAAAGGCCCTTGCAGATACATGCTCCATGATTGAAGCGCGCGTTGAGCCGAAAGTGCAAAGTGGGCATTCCAGTCTTGCGCCTAAAATTTCTGTTGAAGAAGCTCAATTGAATTTCAAAGATTCTGCGGAGTCGATCTCATATAACGTACGCGCTTTCTATCCTTCACCTAGTGCTTGGACACTTTTTCGCGGTGAAAAAATGAAAATTTGTAGACTTGGCAAGATTGATAAATCAGCAGCTCTTGCCATCGGTGAAATCTTTGTTAGTGCTAATTCGGTAATTGTTGGCTGTGGAGTCAATGAAAGTGTAGAGATAGTGGAACTGACTCCTTCGGGAAAAAATGAGATGAAAGCCAGTGATTGGGCTAGAGGAGCGCGCATACTTCCAGGTGAAATCTTTGGTTGAAGCGCGTCGCAATACTTTCAAATCTCCGAAGCCAGATGCCTCTCGCTTACTTGCCTTTGATCTTCTTACAGAAGTAAATCGAAATGGTGGCTTTTCGAATTTACTTCTTCCTCAAGCACTTTCCGCAAGCTCTTTAGATGAGCGCGATCGCTCTTTCGTAACGGAATTGCTCTACGGCACTTTGCGCATGCAGGGTAAACACGACTGGGTTCTAGCTCAAATCAGTGACAGGCCATGGAGCGAAGTTGATGCGGGGATTGTTGATATTGCTCGTATGGGCGTTCATCAAATTCATGAAATGCGGGTGCCCGATCACGCCGCAGTTGGTGCAACTGTTGAAGTCGCGCGCAAGCGAATAGGTGAATCTAAAGCTAGTTTTGTCAACGCATTGCTCAGAAATGTTACGCGCACATCTATAGAAGAGTGGTTTGCACCTTTGGCAGCAATCTCCGATCCAGTTGAACGATTCTCTATCCAATATTCGCATCCACAATGGATTGTTTCGGCTTATTTTGATTTGCTCAAAGATTGGGATGCGGTCGAATCACTTCTTTCCATC
>CAIZHT010000074.1 GCA_903932885.1 uncultured Actinomycetes bacterium | reverse complement strand
GCGACGCCATGAAGTGATGAGCGCCTGATCTGAATTAAGAACAGGTTGTGTTGAAGCAATGACCTTATTCAATGAAACTCGAGCACCATCCCATTTTCCGATTGATGCAATTTCCTTGATCGCTGCTGTGACAGTTCCTAAGTTAAGAGAGATTCCCATTTCTTCAGCGATCATTGAAAGGATTCGAAGATCACTGCGATTGAGTGAATCACTGACCGCTGCATCAAATGAACGTGGGCGGCCTTCCCAGTTAAGGAATGAGCCAGACTTTTCAGTTATCGCAGCAACCGGTAGAACTACATTTGCTCGCTCTGTAACCGCACTTGGTGCGATTTCAAGTGAAACGACAAAAGCCTTATCAAGTGCTGCCAAAGTTGCCTGGCTATTGTCACCATCTAGTGGATCAACTCCGCCAACAATTAGCGCACCGATCTGTCCGGCATGTACAGCTTCAATAATCTGTGAAGTGCTGCGACCTATTTCAGATGGAATCGATTCTGTGTTCCACAGCGCTGCGATATCCACGCGGGCCGCTGCATCTGTTACTGGACGTCCACCTGGCAATACGTTGCCGATTGCTCCAGCTTCAAGTGCACCGCGCTCACCTGCGCGACGTGGAATCCATGCAAGCTTTGCACCGCTTGAATCAGCAAGTGCTGCAACTGCGCTCAATGCGCCAGCACTTTCTGCAGCGCGCTCTCCAACAAGAATGACAGATTTGCTAGTTAAAGCTTGTGAAGCAATAGCTGCCGCTTCTTGCCCTGGTGCAACCTTTACAAACTCTGCCTTTAACTTGTCTACAGCAACAGATTCTTTTGAACCAATTGAAACTACCTTTAATGCGCGCTTGCGGAACTGCTTATTAATACGCAAGAAAACGATTGGTGACTCTTCTTCTGGCTCAAAACCAACAAGTAGAACTTGGTCAGCCTTATCAATATCGCGATAGGTAGTTGTTGATCCAACTACTCGTGCTGCCAGGAACTCACGTTCTTCATCAGATGAAACACGTGAGCGGAAATCAATATCGTTGGTACCAAGTGCAACGCGAGCAAACTTGCTGTAGCCATATGCGTCTTCATATGTTGCACGTCCACCAACGAGTACAGCTGACTTTGCTGCTTTCAAACCTGCTGCAGCAACTGCAAGTGCTTCAGGCCATGAAGCTTCTTCGAGAACACCCTCTGAATTACGGATTTGTGGAACTTTAAGGCGATCAACAGCTGTTACATATTTAAATGCCCAGCGTCCCTTATCGCAGTTCCACTCTTCATTCACAGATGAATCATCACCAGCTAAACGACGAAGTGTCTTTCCGCGGCGAACATCGGTACGCATATCGCAACCTGATGCGCAGTGCTCGCAAGCAGATGGAGTTGATACTAAATCAAATGGACGAGCACGGAATCGATAAGCCGCACCAGTTAAAGCACCTACTGGACAAATCTGAACAGTGTTACCTGAGAAATATGATTCAAAAGGCTTGTTCTCGTAAATACCAACCTGCTGCAATGCACCGCGTTCATTCAAAGT
>CAIZHT010000073.1 GCA_903932885.1 uncultured Actinomycetes bacterium | reverse complement strand
GTGATAATGAAGGTATCCCACTTACTTTGATTCAAGCAGCACAAGCTGGTTTACCGATTGTTGCAACCAATGTTGGCTCGATTTCTGACATCGTTGTAGATGGCACTAATGGCCTACTCACCGATATCAATGCAGGTGCTTTGGCAGATGCCATTGAAAAATTGGCGAAAGAACCTGCACTTCGAGCATCAATGGGTGCGGCCGGTAAAAAGCGTTCCCTCGAATTATTCTCACTTGCTCGCATGATTTCTGATCATTCACAACTTTATTCACACTGCATGCAAGGCAACGATTAAGGTTTCTCTCAGGTTATAAGTAATACTTAGTACATGAGAATCACACGTATCCAAAAAATCGCTGCCGTATTCATTGCCATTGCACTCGTTGGGGGCGCTGCGATAGCAATGCCTGCAAGTGCTGCAACCGCGGCTACTCGCTACATCACTGTAAATTCTGAGGGCACCGTCAAGGTTGCACCAGATGCAGTTCGTCTCAATGCAACTGTTTCTATTGTCGGAGCAAATAGTAAGAGTGCACTCGCTGAAGCATCAACAGCATCTGCAGCAGTTCGTGCAGCACTAAAGACAAGTGGTGTTGATACAAAAGATATTGCAACTCAGAGCATTACTGTTTATCCAGAATATAACTACACCCAAGATAAAGGTCAGTCACTCATTGGCTATCGCGCTGCTCAAAGTTTCGTAGTCACTATTCGCAATGCAAAAAGTGCTGGAGCAATAGTTGATGCGGTAGTTGCCGCAGGCGGAGATAGTTTGCAAGTCAATGGAGTTACTCCATTTATTCTCGACACGACAAAAGCAACACTTTCTGCTCGATCAGATGCTGTAAAGAAAGCAAAAGCAAAAGCTACTTCTTATGCATCATTGCTCGGTGTAAAACTTGGAAAAGTTATTTACTTGACTGAAAATACTTCTCCATCAAACTATGTTCCGATGCTTGCAATGGCAAAATCAGCGGATTCTGGTGCAACCGAAGTTGATCTTGGGCAGCAAGATGTCACTGTTGGCATCAGCGTTCAGTGGGCACTTCTCTAAGTCTTGATATTGAGCGATTTCATTGAGATTGCTCACCTTTAGCGCCTAATTCCTCTCGTATAAATAATCGAGTTTGGTTGCACAGTGCGCGCAAGGTACGATTCGTGAGCCTCAAACGTCCCCATCGTCTAGGGGCCTAGGACATCGCCCTTTCACGGCGGTAACACGGGTTCGAATCCCGTTGGGGGCACGCAAGAAATAAAGGCTTTGAAGGTGACATAAGAGCCACTTATGTGACAGAAGTTTTTCAAGGCCCGGTAGCGCAGTTGGTTAGCGCGCCGCCCTGTCACGGCGGAGGTCGCGGGTTCAAGTCCCGTCCGGGTCGCTAGAAGAGAGTGTCCACACACTCTCTTCTTTCACAATTAAATATTGGCTCGGTAGCTCAGTTGGTACGAGCGCGCGACTGAAAATCGTGAGGTCGACAGTTCGATCCTGTCCCGAGCCACTTTATTTCTTGATCTTGTAGCCGATGGGACAAACAGGGTTCGTTCCTTTTACTGTTCTAGCAACCTTTCCCTTGATGCAAATTATTGCCTTCAAGGATGGAGTTGGTTTCGATTTTACGATACTAACTTTAATCTCTGGTGCTGAGAAAGTGAATCCACTGGCATCGAAATAAACCCAGTCCTTTGTAATTCGCATTGCACTGACAGCAATATTTTGAGCCCCATTGGGATTAATGATACTTATGATTGCCCGTCCACTTTGTACATCAAATTTCCAAAGGCAGTCTGCAACTTTCTTCGGAATTGCTAAGCTGTAATTCCCTTTATTTAGATTGCCTTTTGTGTCAGTATGTGTGGAAGCAATCCTGTAACTAAGTGCCTCTTCTGTCTTATCCCATTTAGGTGGCTCGGTAGAATAAAGCATTGCGTTGCTCGAAACTAAACTGTAAGAACCGGCTCCAAAACAAGGATTATTCGTGCTTGGAATCTTTGTAGATGAAAATGTCCATCTTGCCATCTGACCGTTCTGAACAACTTCATCATCTAATGCATCAAATAGTGGCAAAGCAACAGCATTATTAGAATTTGTATCAAACCCATTAGAAATATTGCACATGGAAGCGACGAGTGGAAAATAGGTTTGGAAGACTTTATCTACTCTTGTTACACAGTCATCTTTTGATTTCAAAATCGTATAGGCAATTGGATAAACCACGGGACTTCCAGCAACAATTAATCTACCGCCTATAGTACTAATAGAAGGCTGCTCCAATCTACCAACAGCCCATGTTCCTATTCTCTTATTCAAAAAATTTAACCTTATTGTAATTCTAAATTCTGTATCTGGCGGAAAACTTTGGCCTGTTACTCCATATGCTATTCCAGGATAATTGCATAGGTTATTTTCTGCGCAGGCCCAATTCCATGGTTCAATATTTATGGAAAACTCGTTATAAGTGTCGTTGCTGTTGAAGGGGGCCAAAAAACTTACCTCAGCTAAGTAGCTGATTCCGTTCGCATGCGGTATGCGCGGAAAATCCCACGAGGAAGCGACCCCACCTGCTGCAAGCCCTCTGCTTTCATCTGCCTTCCAGGTCCCATATTCATAAAAGGATGCGCCCGGTCCTTGTTTTATAAGTTTTGGATCTAACTGGTTTTTAGATACAGAACCAAGATTCCACTTATTTTCATTTACCTTCTTACTTTCAACGCTTTCTATGCACGTAATATCTTCAGCGCTCGTGCACGCAGGAAGTAGGGCCCGGTAATGCGGTAATGGTTGAATTGAATCGTTAGTTTTGCTTTCATTTATTTGATAGCTATAGCGATCACCCAGCCAGCCATCAGCCGTCTGGTTGAAGGTAATTCGATATTCATTTTTTTGAGGAATCGGAAGCACGGATGTTGATTCCTTTGAGATTTCCTCCGCAATAGCGGTTGAAGTAGTTGTAAAAAAAAGGGAAATTACTGCAAAAACTAGAAATTTCTTTCTAAGCGAAGACATCGAACGTAAATTAAAAATATTAGCCAGCTGCGGAACCAGATGAGCCAGATTTGCGCTGGAAGCGCCCTGGGGCTCCACCTGTTGCTTGGCCGCCACTGACTTTAGAACCTGCACTGCGTCCAGAACCTGGAGCGGGTGCGTTCTTGCTCTTTTTCTTCTCTAGTGCTTCAAGAAACTTTGCACGAGCATCATCTGCGGGTTTTTTATCATCGGCCATGGAGTAATTGTACTACCTATCTTCTGAGGGAATACGTAGGAAAAATGTGAGTAAACCCAACCACAGAGCGCCAACAAAAATTATTAGTGCCGTTCCAATTGAATCAGGCCATGTATAGAGGGCTAATGCACTTGATCCGAAAAAGGCTGCGAAACTCCACAGTGAGATTGCTGCATATTTACGGGTTAGACCTATTCGAACTAATCGGTGTGACAGATGATCTGTACCGCCTTGGAATGGCGAAATACCTCTATATAAACGCGATGAAACGGCAACGGTTGTATCCAAGATTGGAATTGCCATAAGAATGAGCGGAATCGCAAATGATTTATATGAAGGTGTTATTCCAGGGTTGAGGCGAATCGTAAGCACAGAAATAATGATTCCTAAGAAGAGTGCGCCTGCATCGCCCATATAGATCTTTGCTGGCGAGCGGTTCCAGTATAGAAAACCAATCGTTGCACCAGTAGTCACTATCGCTAGCGCGCTCACAAGAACTTGCTGGCGGTCATAGGCGATAAAGAACATAAAGAATGTAATGACTGCAACAGTTCCTGCAGCGCCACCATCGGTATTATCGAAAAAGTTGATGGAATTACATACTCCGACTATCCAAAGAACTGAGATGAATGCATTGAGATAACTATTACTAAATGCAACACCCATTGTGTCCGTTGAAATAAGTATTGATGCAACCACAACTCCAGTTACCGTTTGAGCAATAAGTCGCGGCCATGGTTGCAGACCTTTGAGATCATCGACTAATCCCATAATTGCAATAGCGGTTGCTGGGATTAAAACAAATGATGCAAGTTTGAGAGTCTCCATTGAGAAGTCTGCATAGAGAAGTGCGCCGTAGGAAGCACAGATAATTCCAAGTGCAATTGCAACTCCACCTAAATATGGGACAGGAGCTTTCTGCAATTTTCGTGAAAGGTTGGGGGCATCAACAGCATCAATTCTTATTGCAAACTTTCGCATGACGGGCGTAATCGCCCCAACAAAAATAAGTGTGAGCAAACCTAAGAGTAAGAATTGTGTAATTGAATAGTTCACTCTTCTTTGCGCTGCCATTTCTTATAGTTACGCAATTTTTCTAATACTTCAGATTGGCGATATCTACGATGTCCACCGAGTGTGCGAATTGGTGTTAGCTCACCACTCATGGCCCAACGAGTTACTGTCTTAGTGTTGACGTGGAAAAACTTTGCGACCTCTTTGGGGGTCAAGAGGACTTCTGCATCAGGAAACTGATCCATCTCTCACCTCGCCCAATTGATAACTAATGTCCGTATTGCCCTAATTAGTTGGCAAGTATCGCGCCTAACTTTCTATTCTGCAATCTACCTACATTGCTTGTTCGAAGGCTTGCACACGGCGCCAACGCGTAATCAGGCGCTCATAACCTTGGCCTGCAAGTGAACCATCTCCAGCTGCAAGGCCCGCAAGTGAATGTAGAACATCCTCAACTGATGTGTCGGCTTCTAATCCAGCTTCACCAGATTGAATCAGCGCGCTTTCTAGATATTGCGCCAGGCCGCCGTAATCGAGTTCTACTAAAGATTTTGGGTGGAACATATCGAGCCAATCAAGCAAGTTTTCAATCTCTTGTTCCACTGGACCTTCTCCAAATGCACCGATTACCGTGTTGTGCGCAACTTCGCATCGCGCACGTGCATCAGAAATCTTTGTACATAGAACAGTAAAAGCGCCATCTTGATTATTCCCGCGCAGACGATCTTCAGGTAAAAAGAGAGAGAACCAACGAGGTGGAATAACCCATGTTTCATTGAGAATGTAAGGAACTTTATCTTCCAGTAAATCAATACCCGTTGTTATTACTTCTTCCATTGCAGGAGAAACAAATAATGGGAAAACACTTGTAGGTAATCGATCTTTGGAAGTTTCTAAGGCAGCCCAGCAACGAGTTGCTGTTGCCCAAGGTGACACGTAACGAATGCCATCAAGATCAATAACATGTGCGCCATCAGGGCGACCGCTAGGTGGTTCAGGAAAAATGATTCTACGAAGTGCTAACTCTTCTTCAGCGCGAGCAGTGTTTTCTGTTGCTGATAAATTCTTCCAGCGCAATTGATCTGCAGGATCAAAAGATGAAAGTGGCTCGTAAATGCGAAGTGAAGCTACGTAGGGAGTTGGTCTCACAGTGAATTCGAAATTATTTACTCACACGCATTAAGCGCGTGGAATGTAATTGCCTTCAGCATAAGGATCTTCATCATCCTGATTTTGCTGAGTTGGAGTTTCACCATGGAGTTCTTTTGCAAGACGATCAAGATCCATCTCTTGTGAGTTGTACTTGAGATCTCGTGCAACTTTGGTTTGTTTTGCTTTTGCTCGGCCGCGACCCATGTGCGACCTCCTTACTGTGTACGTGTATCTACAGACGCGAAGGTTATCGCGCCTTGGTGCTGGCTTCCAAAGTGGGGGCGACCCCGGCCACCGAAAAGCGCTTGCGCAGCCCATAGAAGCCTGCGACCTGGAGAAACAGGCTCAAGCCCATCTGTGGGAGGCGGAAACGGTGATCGCCGATGGTTCCCATAGAGATCAGCCAACCCAGAATTACGGGTGCACCAGCCAGCTTTGCAAGCAGTTTTTCATTTCCGCCCATCTTCCAGAGCCAGATTAGGCCTGAGAAGAGAAGAGTGAGTTGGCCGATAATCCAAAGCCAAGAAACCGTTTTTGAAAATCCGCCAAAGACAAAATCGTAATTTTCTTGAGTCTTAATGCCTGTCTTTACAGGATTAATTTTTAGCCATGGATTGCGCGCCATTGTTCCATTGGCCACTGGCCCAAACCACGGCGACCAGAAGAAAGCAGTTTTCTTTGCTGCTAAAACAAGAGTCTTTCCTGGATTTTTTACATACCAAACCAGAGCACATTTTACTTTAGCGCTATCAACTTGCGCCTCTGTACCTTTTTCAGATGCAGGGCAAGGAACGCCATTGTATTTTCCATTGTAGCCACCAGTTGCGCCATCGCCGATTCCAATAAACATAGTTGTACCTAGGTTCGTAGAAATTGTTGCACTATTGATTGCGCCAATATTTCTACCCATCAAGACTGCAGGGAAGAGCATGAGCACAACTATGGAAATGGCAGCGAATTGTATTTTGGATTTCTTTCCAGCCAATGTTAGGAAATAGATAAAGAATATTGCAAGGCCAAAGAGAATATTTCTAGGCTGGAAGAAACACGATAATCCAATTGCAAAAGCAGAAAGCGCAGTTAGTTTCCTGGAAAATCCTAGAGGGTTTTCAATTTTATCTTTTATCAGAAGTGCAATCGAAATAAGCAAGAGGGCAGCAGCAGGGGTTTCGTATCCAACAACATTTGAACTTAGCGAGAGAGTTGGATTGAAACTAATCAAGAAAGATGCGGCTACAGCTACGAATGCAATTCGCGTTGAAAGTAGTTGCTTGGTGAAAAAATATGTTGCATATGCAAAGAGCAGACCTTGGGTGATCGAAAGCAGATAAAGGAAGTTTCCAGCAGCAATCTTTACAAGCAACCAAATAAATATTGAATATCCAGCTGGCCAGTAATGAAGATTTCTGACTTCAGAGAAAAATCCATCGGCTTTGAGTCCCTCGACAGCACTCAAGTAATTTTCGCCATCAGCACCAAGCCATCCACCTTGTACGGTGTTAGTCATGACAATCATTTTGATAAAGAAGGCAAGGACTGGCACAACGATTAGCCAAATGCGACGGTTATCGTTTTTCTGAGCGACTACTGCTCTGCGACCTTTAGATTGCTTAGCCATGTGATGCGATTCCTTACTTCTTATATGAACCCTCTAAGTATGCCGAGTGCGAGTCTGAATTTTGGGAACTTTGTATATCTCCCGCAATCCATGCCTTCAGTCCTCGAGCCGACAAGCTTTTCATTGCTAAATCCGCAACGGATGGATCAACAATTGCAACCATTCCGATTCCACAATTCCACGTTCGCTCCATATCGCCTTGTGGCACGCCACCCAACGCCGCCATGTATTCCATTTCTACAGGAAGTGACCAGGTTGAACGATCGTATCTAGCGCTCAGCCCTTGTGGAATTACTCGTGCAGTATTTTCAGCTATTCCACCACCGGTGATATGAGAGAAAGTACGTAAGTTTTTCTCTAATACTTTGATCAGCGCTAAACAATCAAGTGTATAAATCTCAGTTGGAGTGAGAAAAACTTCTCCAGAAGATTTTCCGTACTCAGAGACATGCGCTTCTAAACTCAATTTCTTTGTCTTGATAATGTGGCGAACAAGTGAAAAACCATTTGCGTGGAAACCACTTGATGGCATAGCAATGATTACATCACCAGCACGTACTTGATCAGCGCTGAGCAACTTATCTGCATCAACTGCTCCAGTTGCTGCCCCAGCAATGTCAAACTCATCATCACCCAGTAGTCCTGGATGTTCTGCAGTTTCGCCACCGACAAGAGCGGTATTTGCTTTCTCGCAACCGCGCGCAATGCCCGCAACAATTTCTGCAATTCGCTCTGGAATAACTCTTCCTACTGCAATGTAATCAGTCATAAAGAGAGGTTCTGCCCCGCAAACAACAAGATCATCAACAACCATTGCAACAAGATCTTCACCGATGGTGTCGTACTTACCAAGGGCTCGAGCAATTTCTGTCTTGGTTCCAACACCATCAGTTGATGTTGCAAGTAGTGGCTTATTAAATTTTTTGAGTGCGCTTGCATCAAATAATCCTGCAAATCCACCAATACCGCCCATAACTTCAGGCCGTGATGCTTTGGCGATAGATGCCTTCATCAATTGAACTGCGCGATCT
>CAIZHT010000072.1 GCA_903932885.1 uncultured Actinomycetes bacterium | reverse complement strand
TGTTCTTGGATTCATCGCCGTTGCAACACTAAATAACACGGTGGAAATTAGTGACGGTATGCATGACACCATCGTTTTGATCAGCAAGTTGATGCTTGGCGCTGGCTTAGTTGCGCTGGGTTCAGGGGTTCGTTGGAAGGCTATTCGCGCCATCGGCCCACGCCCAATGGCTATGGGAATGCTGGCCTGGGTGATTGTGGCGGGGGTAGCTCTCGCCGCGGTGAAAATTACCGGTCTTTGACATATACCCCCCGGGGTATGGTACTTTTACCTTAGTCAATTCAACTAAGGAGTTCCACGATGTGTTCACGAGTCACATGCCACATTTGCAAGAAAGCTACCTGGTCAGGGTGCGGACAGCACATTGAAGAAGCGCTAGCTGGCGTTCCAGAAGCAAATCGTTGCAAGTGCTAATTTAAATGTCGCGAATCGTCATACTTGGTGCCGGAATTGCTGGCCATACCGCAGCACTTCATGCAAAGCGTCTTCTGGGAAAGAACAACCAGATTGTTGTAATTTCACCAAATTCGAATTACAACTGGATTCCATCCAATATTTGGGTAGGTGTTGGCAAGATGCAAAAGGAACAAGTTTTATTCCCTCTAGCGCCTGTTTACAAGCGCAAGGGAATTGAATTCCACCAGGCTCTGGCTAAGAGTATTTATCCAGAAGGCGATGCAACAACAGCTGCACCTTTTGTAGAGGTTTTATACACCGATCCAACCAAGGCAAGTGAAATTGGAAGAATCGAATACGACTTCCTAATCAACGCCACTGGACCAAGACTCAACTTTGCTGCAACAGAGGGTCTTGGACCTGAGGGGCACACGGTTTCTGTGTGCACAGCTGGACACGCTGTTGATGCAGCCGAGGCTTTACAAAAAATCATTGCACGAATGAAGGCTGGAGAGAAACAAACTCTTGCGATCGGTGTTGGACATGGAACATGTACTTGTGAAGGTGCTGCATTCGAGTACACATTCAATGTGGACCACGAGCTACGTATGGCGGGCGTGCGCAATATGGCTGATCTTGTGTACATCACCAATGAGTATGAATTAGGTGACTTCGGTGTTGGAGGAATGGTCTTTACCCAAAGAGGTTTCCAAACAACAAGTAAGTTGTGGACTGAATCTTTGTTCCGTGAACGTGGGGTCCGAGCAATTCTCGGCGCTCACGTTGAAAAAGTCGAAGCAGGTAAGGTTTTTTACGAGCAAGTTAATGGCACTAAAGATGTACTGGCCTTTGATTTTGCAATGCTTTTGCCTCCATTTAGAGGTGTAGATCTCCAGGCATTTAACAAGGCGGGCGAGGATATTTCTTCGGAAATCTTTGCTCCAAGCGGTTTCATGAAGGTTGATGCAGATTACTCAGGAAAGCCATATGAAGAGTGGAAAGCATCGGATTGGCCGAGCACATATCGCAATCCAATTTATCCAAATATTTTTGCGGTTGGAATTGCATTTGCGCCACCACATCAAATTTCTAAACCTCGTAAATCTCCAAATGGAACTCTGATCGCACCATCACCACCACGTACAGGAATGCCATCTGGAATTATGGGAAAGCTCGCAATTCTTACAATTAAGGAATTGTTGAACAAGGGGCCACAAGCGGAGGCGCACTCAGCATCAATGGCAAAGATGGGCGCTGCATGTGTAGCCTCCTCTGGCTCTGGATTAACTCAAGGATCAGCTGCCGCAATGACAATGTTTCCAATTGTTCCCGACTATGAGAAGTACCCAAATACTGGTCGTAGTTTGAAAGATACTTACGGCGAGATTGGACTAAGCGGACACTGGATCAAGCTTCTACTTCATTACATGTTCATTTACAAAGCCAAGGGTCGTCCTGGCTGGCAGTTCATTCCGGAATAAAGAGGAGCAAATAATGGAAAATCCAAATGATTCAATTGCACATGCACCACTTCCAACGGAGAAGACTCTTCGCTTCCGCAAGAATTTACTAATCCAGCTTTGGCGCTTCGCAGCAATTAACTTCAAAATGCTCAACATGATTCGTAAAGGTCACCACCAAAAGGGGTAATTATGGCAACCAAAAAAATCGCACATGTCCTATCTGATGAAGAGCAGATTGCAGCAATAGCAAAGCGGATTAAGCGCGCCCAAGGGCAATTAGGCGCTGTGGCTCGCATGCTTGAAGAAGGTCGAAACTGTGAAGAGATCGTGACGCAAATGTCAGCAGTCTCAAAGGCGGTAAATACAGCAGCATTTACCTTGATTTCCGCGAGCCTCAAAGAGTGCATTGTTGAAGGCAAGAACAACTCTGATGCGGTAACCGCTCAGCTACAAAAACTATTTTTAAGTCTGGCATAGAGGGGGATTAGGAAATGAAAAAATTACTTGCGTTGATGGCGTCAGTATTGCTTTTGGCAGGCTGCTCTACAAGTTCAGGAGCTTTTGATCTCGGGGTTAACGAATTCTCGACCAAGGTAGCAGAGACCGGAGTTATCACTTTGGATGTTCGAACTCCAGGTGAGTACATGGGTGGATTCATTCAAGGTGCCCAGAACATCGATTTTCAGAGTGGTAACTTTGAAAATGAGATTGCATCTCTTGATAAGAACGCAACATATGCCGTTTACTGTCGTAGCGGAAACCGTTCAGGCCAGGCAGTAAAAGTGATGCATGATGCGGGCTTCCATAATGTGTACAACCTCAATGGTGGAGTTATTGATTGGACTAATGCTGGACTGCCTTTGGTGACCAACTAATGCGTGTAATCATAATTGGTGGCGTCGCAGGCGGCATGTCTGCAGCAACACGGCTACGTCGCTTAGATGAGAAAGCGGAAATTATTGTTCTCGAAAGGAGCGGACATGTTTCATACGCAAATTGTGGCTTACCATATTACGTAGGTGGAGTGATTGAAAACGAGAATGATCTTCTCTTACAAACGCCTGCAAGCCTTCATGCACGTTTCCGCTTAGATGTTCGAGTAAGCACTGAGGTACTCGCAATCAATCCAAGCAAAAAAGTTGTTGCCATCAAGAATTTAATTTCTGGAGAAACATCAGAGTTGGATTACGACAAGCTCATTATGAGCCCTGGCGCATCTCCGGTAGTTCCACCTATTCCAGGCATCGAACGTGGCATGACTTTGCGCACCGTTGAAGATGTAGAAAAAATCGCTGCAAGCGTTAGAACAAAGCCAGCAAGCGCTGTAGTGATTGGTGGTGGATTTATTGGTGTTGAGATTGCTGAAAACCTAGTTCATAAAGGAATCCCAACCGCACTGGTTGAAGCGACAGATCAGCTGTTAATGCCGCTGGATCCTGATCTTGCCTCCCTAGTCGCCAATGAAATGC
>CAIZHT010000071.1 GCA_903932885.1 uncultured Actinomycetes bacterium | reverse complement strand
ATTAGTTCAAGCAGAGGCTAAGAACGCTGGAATCGATGTTGAACTCTTCTCAATCGGCGACCTCTTCGGAACTAAGTCAAACCAAAGTGCTCAATATGACATCATCATGCACGGCTTTGGCTTGAACTCAATTTCACAGGCTGCTGGTTGCTCCATTTACAAGTCAGATGGCGGCAACAATGTTTGGGGTTGGAACGATTCAACTGTCGATACTCTCTGCAAGAGCCTAGAAAGCGATATTCTCACAGCGAAGCAAGTTACTGAAAAGCGCGCAGCTGTTGAGAAGATCGTTGTTGCAAATGCATGGGGTCTTGCACTGTACGCAAATCCAACAATCACTGCATTCAACAAGACACTAAAGAACATCAAGACTGCACCAGTTGGAAATAACATCACTTGGAACTACTTCGAGTGGTCGTACTAACAACTAGCTATAAAAAGTAAAATATAAAGAACTGGGATGTCTGAAAGGGCATCCCAGTTCTTTTTTACAGTGTTAGCATTTCACCCGTTATTTGCTTTACGTTATTTTTTGTTTCTTCGCATAACAAAGTTAGGAAGAGAATTTGTTACAGTATATTTTGCGCCGTCTCGGAATGATGTTTGTTATCGTTTTTGGGTCAAGCTTCTTGGCGTACAACCTGCAAGCCTATTCATCTGACCCACTTTCGGTCTTTGGCGAAAGTACCGTCGAAAACAAAGAGTATTTAATTCTGCAAATGACCCGTGAGTTGCAGCTAGACGTCCCCCCACCAATCAGATATTTCTCTTGGCTACGCGGCATCGTCTCTGGTTTATGGGGCGATTTTGATATGGGGCTAACCCGAATGAAACTACCGGTCTTTGAGGTTATTGCTCAAGCGCTTCCGGTAACCGTTAAGTTGGTTATTACTTCTACTTTCTTGGCAATTATTCTCGGCATCTCAGTTGGAATGATTACAGCGATTCGCCAGTACAGCCGTTTCGATTATTCGATGACTTTTATTTCTTTCCTTTTATTCTCTCTTCCAGTTTTCTGGGTGGCTGTACTTCTAAAGGAGTTCATGGCTATTCAGTTCAACGACTTCTTAGTCGACCCGACCATTCCTCCGCTCACGATTGTGATGTTCGCAGCAGTTTTCGGCTTGATTTTGGCCGGCTTTGTTGGCGGGGCTAAATTGCAATTCTTCTCAATTCTAGGAGGGGCCACACTCTTTGCAGCCGGGTTGCTCTCCTTTGTAAGTGCTACTCAGTGGTTTATTAAACCTTCGCTGGGCATCTTTGGCGTCTCATTTCTAGCGTTCTGCAATGCTGCAATTGTGATTCAGTTAATTTCAGGAATAGATAGCAAGAAGGGTCGCACCACTGGCTTCGGAACTGCTCTAGCTGTCGCGATTCTCTACTTCCCACTTCAGGCGCTCATGTCTGCTGATGCATCTTTCATGAATGTCTTAGCAATTTTTGCAATCACAATTTCAGCTGGCTGCGCAATCGGTTATTTCGTTAGCACCATCGATCGACGTGTTTATCTTCGTATCGGGTTTTTCACAGCTCTAATTTCTACAGTTCCAATTATTGTAGATAGGTTCATGCGAGAATTTTCGGATTACCTGAACTCTGATGCGGTCAGCGGACGACCTGTCCCAACTCTAGGACAGTCAAATGATCTTTTGACCGATGAGCAAATAGGTAACT
>CAIZHT010000070.1 GCA_903932885.1 uncultured Actinomycetes bacterium | reverse complement strand
TTGATAATTGAGGCGCCCGCTTCAATAGCTTGGCGAGCAACTTCTGAGCGCATAGTGTCAATACTTATCCGCACGCCAGACTGAGATAACTCTTTGACTACTGGAATCACGCGATTCAATTCTTCATCAAGAGTAATTCGCTCTGCACCTGGCTTAGTGGACTCCCCGCCAATATCAATGATGTCTACACCCTCTGAAATCATTTCATTGCCTCGTCGAATCGCAGATTCAAAATCGCTATATCTTCCACCATCAGCGAAAGAGTCAGGCGTGACGTTGAGAATTCCCATAACTAACATGAAAATTACTTACTTGTTATTAGGCTTATAGCTTCAGCGCGAGTTGCAGGATTTGTAAGTGCGCCACGAACGGCACTTGTGGTTGTGCGAGCATGCGATTTTTTCACTCCCCGCATCGACATACATAAATGTTCGCAATCAATAATCACAATTACCCCAAGTGGGTTGAGTATTTTCACCATCGCATCAGCGATTTGAGTTGTGAGTCGCTCTTGAACTTGAGGACGTTTTGCATAAAGATCAACAAGGCGTGCAACTTTTGAAAGACCAGTAATTTTGCCTCGTGGGATATAGCCAACGTGTGCTAACCCATGAAATGGAGTTAGGTGATGTTCGCAGTGAGAAAACACTTCAATATCTCTAATAATTACCAGTTCTTCATGGCCGATATCAAATGTAGTTGTCAGAACATCTTCAGGTGATTGCCATAGTCCTTCAAAATTTTCTTTGAGTGCGCGAGCAACACGGGCAGGAGTTTCTTTCAAACCATCACGATCTGGATCTTCGCCGAGAGCGCTCAGTAATTCGCGAATCGCATTTTCTGCACGCTTTTCATCATATGGATTTACTGCTCTGCCATCACCGAGTGAGATTGGATTTATCTCACTCACTCTTTGGTTTCCTCTTTGAAACTTTCTTGACAGGTTCAACCTCAACCACTGCTTTCGCAGGAACATCAACAGGAGGTTGGTCTGAAGGTATACGAGTTGCAGAGCCTGTCCATGCTGGACGACGCGGCCATGCTTTTACCTTTGAGAAAATTTGTGCAATCTCATCTTTATTGATTGTTTCTTTATCTAGTAAGACAAGGACCATCTCATCCAAGATTGCACGGTTAGCTACCAAAATATCAAATGCCTCTTGGTGTGCATTCTCAATCAAAGTACGAATTTCTCTATCAACGATGCCTGCAACGCTTTCAGAATAATCACGTTGATGGCCAAAGTCGCGTCCCATAAATGGTTCTGACTCGGAACCACCCAATTTGATTGCGCCGATTGCCTCAGTCATTCCATATTGAGTAACCATTGCGCGAGCAAGGGCTGTTGCCTTTTCAATATCGTTTGAAGCACCAGTGGAGGGATCATGGAAGATTAATTCTTCGGCTGCGCGTCCGCCGAGTGAATATGCCAATTGATCTAGCAATTGATTACGAGTTGTGGAGTACTTATCTTCATCTGGCAAGACCATTGTGTAGCCAAGGGCACGACCACGAGGCATGATAGTAATTTTGTGTACTGGATCTGTATGTGGAAGTGCGAATGCAACGAGTGCGTGACCTCCTTCGTGATATGCCGTTACTCGACGCTCATCATCACTCATAATGCGTGATTTACGTTGTGGTCCAGCCATCACGCGATCAATTGCTTCATCAAGTTCTGTATTTGTAATTAACTTCTTTTCTTCGCGAGCAGTAAGTAGCGCAGCCTCATTGAGAACGTTTGCAAGATCAGCGCCGGTAAAGCCTGGCGTACGGCGCGCATAATTAATCAGATCTACGCTCTCATCAATTGGCTTATTCTTGGAATGAACTTTGAGAATTTCTTCGCGACCTTTGAGATCTGGACGGTCGACTGCAATCTGGCGATCAAATCGACCAGGACGCAAGAGCGCTGGATCCAATACATCGGGACGGTTAGTTGCTGCGATTAAAATAACTTTTGTATTCTCTTCAAAGCCATCCATCTCAACTAATAATTGATTAAGTGTTTGTTCACGTTCATCGTGACCACCGCCCATGCCTGCTCCGCGTTGGCGTCCCACTGCATCGATTTCATCAACAAAAACAATTGATGGTGAGTTCTCTTTTGCTTGTGTGAATAAATCGCGTACTCGAGCAGCACCAACACCTACAAACATTTCAACAAAATCAGAGCCTGATATTGAATAGAAAGGAACTCCTGCTTCGCCCGCAACTGCGCGGGCCAGAAGAGTTTTTCCAGTTCCTGGAGGGCCATAAAGTAAAACACCCTTAGGAATTTTTGCACCGAGTACGCCATATTTTTCGGGATTAGCAAGAAAATCTTTTATCTCCTCGAGCTCTGCAATTGCTTCATCTGCACCTGCAACATCTTTGAATGTTGTCTTTGGTACATCGTTGCTTTGAAGCTTTGCGCGAGATCGACCAAATTGAAATACACGATTTCCTCCACCTTGCGCTTGACTCATCATGAAGAAGAAGAGCAAGCCAATCAATATAATTGGTGCCAGAGAGAATAAGAATGAAACCAAGAGCGACTGTCTTGGAACATCTACATTCCAACCCTTTGTCGGTGGATTACCTGTAAGGGCATCAATAATTGTTGGCTCTTGTCGCGCCACATATGAAGATTCAACTTTGCTAGAACCATTTATTGTCTTGCCTGCCTTGAGAATAAGACGGAGCTTCTGACTCTTATCAACGACAATTGCTGACTCGACATCTGAAGTAGAAATTGCATCGAGAGCCTGCGACGTTTGGATTTTTGTATATTTGTTTCCAGCGCTGGTTATTTGACCAAAAATTGAAACGGCGAAAATTGCAGCAATAATCCAGAAAAGTGGTCCGCGAAGTAAACGCCCCATACGCGTTGTTGGCTTCTTAGGAGCCTCTTTCTTTTTGGCATCGTGAGTAAGTTTTTTTGTAGGAAAACTCTTCTTCGGTGCCTTCTTGATCTCTGTCATATTTGCGTCTATCTCGTCTCGTTGTTGGGGATAATTATGAATACATGTGTTTTGCGAGAACACC
>CAIZHT010000069.1 GCA_903932885.1 uncultured Actinomycetes bacterium | reverse complement strand
GGTTCTATCTCCGGATTATCAAACCGTCTTACTGATCAACGATGGACATCACGAATGACTACGTGGTCATGTGATAACGCAGACGAATTATGGATAGTTTCAAAACCAGATTTGTTGGGGGCGCATAGATTAGATCAAGTTCTACCATTGCTAGAAAAAACAGCGATGCGCGCAAAATTAGGATTTTTACTCAATATGAAATCTCAAGGAAAAAAGGGTGACGGTGAAGAATCGAGATTCCTTACCTCTATTACACCTCTTCGTCCGGGGAGCATGCGTGTAATTGCACGCGATGGTAGGTCGGTGCAGGCAAGTGAAGAGGCTCGTTCGACCCTGATTGAAGCTAATGAGCGCTCACCTCTGAGGAAATCACTTGCAAAGATTGCAAGTGAATTAGTTCGCTAATCTCTCATATAATTACCGAATGCGCGCTTATCTTCCTATATCTCCATCGGATATCGCTCTCTTTATTTCCTCAAAATCAATCAACGCAGCGAAGTTATATGCACCAACAATAAAATTCCTGACAGACAATGTTGGCCATGACGATGAAGAAATTGAGTACATGCTCTCTTTGTTAGCAGCACATGATGCTATGCAACTAGTTGATGGCAATCCAAAAATTGGCATATTGCTCGCTTTAGAAATAGAGAGCAAAGAGATTGCTGTAGAAGAGACTGATTCAATTGTGCTAACAGGGGAGTTAGTGTGGGATCGTGTTGAGTGTCTATTTACAAGCGTTCTCGATGAAGAGGGCGATATTGAACTTACCTGGTATGCCACACAAGAAATCGAAGATCAATTAGCAATTATTGCCCTTGGAAATAAATAAAAATGCAACAGTTTGAGAATATTCTTCAAGGTAGAAGTTCAATAACACCTGAGCAATCTCATCGACTGCGCGAACTTATCGCCGATTGGCAATTACTCTCCGACCTATCTTTTGCCGACCTTATTTTGTGGGTGCCACTTCGAAAAGATAGTAAGAGTTGGCCAACAGGACATGTAGCAATCGCTCACATTCGCCCGACAACTGCTGCAACAGTATTTCCGCAAGACATTATTGGCGATGAAGTTACCTGGGGGAGTCGTCCCGGTATTGAGCGCGCACTATCAGAAGCAGAAATTGTCAGAGATGCAGAGCCTGAACTCATTGGCGAATTAATGATCAAAGAAGAGACCATTCCGGTTATTTTTGAAGAACAAGTAATTGCAGTTATTTCTCGACACAGAAATGCTGATTTGATGAGATCACCTAGCCGCCTAGAACTTAACTATCGCGAAATTGCTCATAATTTGTATCGCATGATTGCGGAAGGAAATTTTCCATATCCGAATGCAAATACTCTCTTTGATCCAGCGCCTCGTGTTGGAGATGGACTCATTCGCTTAGATGTCAATGGAGTTATTTCTTATGCAAGTCCTAATGCGCGATCTGCATTTAATCGAATGGGATGGAATGGTGAATTAGAAAGTTTTTCACTCTCCAATGTGGCAGAGAAAGTAAGTAAAGAGCGTCGCGATGCACATGAGGAAGGCCTACAAACACAATTGAGCGGCAGGGCATTACGCCGAGTAGAAGTCGAGAATCTTGGTGGAACCATTGATTTACTCGTCTTACCATTGATTCAAGGCGCTGATCGAGTTGGAGCAATCGTTTTACTTCATAACGTCACCGAACTTCGCAGACGTGAACGAGAACTCGTAACAAAGGATGCAACTATTCGTGAAGT